>CAYIHJ010000042.1:0-5378 GCA_964363245.1 Candidatus Woesearchaeota archaeon
TAATCCTGGATCCTGCCAGATTACACAAGATACAACCGATACTTGTGATGATGGATTCTTGTCCTTTAACTGGACAGGCACGTGGATTGGAGATGCTATTCCAGGAAATGAAGATGAGAAATGTGCACAGGGAGGATCTGACACAATACCTTGCCCTGCTCAAATACAACTTCCATTCTTTGGTGCATACAATGTGGTTGTAATAGCAGTGATTGCTTTATTGATATACTTAATAATCTCTTTGAGGAAAAAGCGTCCAAGCGTGGCCACTTTAAGAAAAAGTAAAAAAACTAGCAAAAAGAGTTCTAAGAAAAAGAGATAATTGGGTTAACAACTTTTACAAACCAAGTTAGCAGAAAACCTTTATAATCCATTTATTAAAAGAAGAGGAAAAGACGGAAAGTTTATAAAATAAAAACCCTACTTTAGAGAATGAATAAAGGGGGAGTGATGTTCTTATTTTTAATAATATTTTCTGTGTTAGTTATAAGTTTTTCATCAGCAACCATGAGCATTGGAAGTCCAAATCATTCTATTGAAAAAAAATACGGATCTTCGCAAAGCATAATTGGGTGGATAAACATAAGCACAAAAAATGAAAGTGCAAACTCATCTTTTAAAGATTCTTTAAACAATCAAATTTCTCTCATAAATCTTCTAAAATTGAATCCACAAATAGATTATACTTGCAACCCTGGAGATTGTGAAAAAGATTACACTACAAGCAATGCACAAACAACAAAACAACTTATACAATCTGAAAATCCTCAATATTATGGACTGAAGTTTTTAGGAGAGTTAAATTCAATAGATTCTATAAACTTTAAAATATCTGCAAGTGGAATTCCTGCTTCATGTAATAATCAGTTAGAAGTAGATTTCTTTGATGATGGCATTGTAGACTTTTATAATACTGCAGTAGATGTAAATGTTTGTTCTGGTTCCAAAACCTATGGGTGTTACGATTCTTCTGCTCCACAGGATGAATATACTTTGAGTTCAACTCCTTATTGTCAAAACATAACTTTACCTGCAGCCCCAGGATTCAGAATTGGAGCATGGGTAAAAAAAGAAAGTGGAAGTAAAAACTTAACTATATCCATATATAATAAAGGCGGCGATCCAATAGATAAAGCAACTTGTAAACTCCCTAATACGGCAACCTCTTCCGGTGGAGAAATTTATTGTGATGTAAATTACTCTGTAAAGAGCCCAGACGCGCATTATATTTGTATATCTTCCAACCAAGGAGCAGGAACTTACAAAATAAGAGGATATGATACTATAACAAATGGGTGTGGATTCTTTGGAGACCCTATTCAAAGTGAAATATCTTCTTACGATATATTTGCGGAAGCTAAAAAATTTGGAAGTTTTCAAGGAATAAATATCACAAACTCGCTAAGTACTCAAGAAAATCTTGCTTATCTTGCTGAAAAATACATAGAAAACAGAAATGGGAACCTTAATTGCCCAAATGGATGTGTTGTTCCAATTAAATTTGAAACTAATAATTTATGTTCTGGAGACTCTTCAGAATATTGTAGTCAATTTGATGATGATGAACAAAAGTGTAATACAAAATCAGTATGTCAATATGATAATGATGCTATTGCCTGTCTACCGAAAGATGCTAATTCTTGCATCGGTTCAACAATTAATTTAAGTAATCTAAAAATAGATTATCAAGTTGCATCAGGAATTAAATCAACTAACACCTTTTATGATCTTCAGTCGGTTTCTGCAAAAATAAGTTCTAGTTACGGAAAGCTTTATTTGAATGATTCTGGACTTAAGGTCAAAAACACTACAGGAAACATTTCGTATACTTTATCTTTAGAAGGAAAGAAAATTTTTAGTGAAAAAATTTCTGTTGAAAAAACCCTTTTAATAAGAGAACTAACTCCACTCAAGACAACATATGCATTCCCAACCAAATTTACATTAAAGGTAGATTTTCCAGGAAATGTAAAAAGATATGAATGGGATTTTGGAGATAACTACACCGATATAACCTTGACAAATAAAACATCTCACACATATAATAACTCGGGAAATTATAGCCTTAAGGTTATTATAAAAGACATCAATAACTTAAGTTCTTCGAAGACTTTTGAGATAAATGTAACATCTCCCTCTGCCTTCATAAATGACACTTTAATAAAAATGAATGCAGATTTGGCGAATGTCAAAAAACAGATTAACACGTACGATTTGTTTTATCAGACTAGCTTAAATGAAATCCTAAACACTACTAATATGAGCGCGAGGATAAAGGCTTTGGAAGATAAAGCTAAGAATGCAAATGACACCACTATTAATAAAATTGTTGGTGAAATTCTAACATTAAATATTCCGGAAGCAGTAACAACCACCAAAACAACACCAGGAAGTTATATCTTCTATCCTGAAAGAGATAATATAGATGTTGATGTTTGGAAGGAAATAGATAATAAAAAATATAATGAAAGTGATGAAACTTACAGAGAGTCTATACTTGGCTGGAACGCCAATAGTATAGGGAGCAACTTGGCTTTCAAAGAAGTTTCTGCACAATATTCCGAGAGGACCGAGCCTATATTAAAAGTATTTGAATTTAATATTCAAGAAAAATCTCCCCTCAACTACACTTCTTATTTTATAATAAAAGATATGGAAAACTTGAAATTTAAAGAAAATTATAATCAAAAAAATGTTGAGGGATATAAATATATAGAAATAACTAGCGCAACAAAAAAAATAATATTTTCAACCACGGCGGATGTTAGTTTTGACAATGTTCCTGCATTTCTTGCACCCCCTTCAAGTAGGCTTTCATTAATAGAATCGGAAAAACCTGAAGAATCTGAGTTTTCATTTAATTGGGAAGCATTTGGGATAGCTCTTTTAGCCTTATTAGTCATTGGAGTAATAGTATACATAATTTTGCAAAGATGGTATAGACACAGGTACGAAGGACATCTTTTCAAGAACAAAAATGACTTGTATAATATATTTAATTATATAGAAATGCAGAGAAGAAAAGGCACACATGAAAGAGATATACATTCCAAACTAAGAAATACCGGATGGAATTCAGAGCAGATAAATTATGCTATGAAGAAGCATTCTGGAAAAAGAACAGGAATGCTTGAAATTCCTGTTGAAAAGCTGTTTGGAAACACAGATAAAAAAGACAGTGGGAAAAACTAAATATCCACTACATCACAGATGATCTTTTGGGAAAACAAAGATCTCCTCTTTTCTGATAAGAAAAGATTAAAAAATATACTAAAGAACACAAAACTTTAATAAACCCCTCAACTGAAATATAATATGGTAATAAAAATCTTCAAAAATTTCTTAAAAAAAGTTTTTAGTAATATTTTCAGTGCTAAAAAGAACATAAAACTTGGATTTTATGGTCCACCTAATTCTGGAAAGACAAGTCTAGCAAATAGAATATGCAAAGACTTCACTGGAGAGGAAATGGGGAGCGTAAGTAAGATTCCACATGAAACAAGAAATATTCAGTTCAAGGAAAAAGTTGAGATAACCTATAAGGGAAAGACTTTGACATTTAAAATGATAGACACCCCGGGGATAGCAACAAAAATAGATTATGAAGATTTTCTCAAATTTAGAATGAAAAAGAAAGAGGCAAAAGATAGAGCGAAAGAAGCAACACAAGGAGTTATTGAAAGCATAAAATGGTTGGATGATATGGATGTTGTGGTAGTTGTTCTTGATGCGAGCGAAAATCCTTACAATCAGGTTAACATAACGATAATTGGGAATCTTGTTGCAAGAAAAATACCAGTCCTTATAGTTGCAAATAAAATTGATTTGAAAAAAGCGGATATAAAAAAAATAGAGTCTGCTTTTCCAGAGTATGATGTTGTTGGAATAAGCGCAAGATACGGGAAAAATATAGAGGAGTTTTACGAATCAATATTCAAACTTGCAAAAAAGGTTTAGACTAAAGAAAATGAATAAAAAAAGAGAGATAATTGGAAGAATAAAAGGGTTTTCTTTGCAGTTTCTTCCGTTCAGTGAAATAAGAGATTTGAATAGTTCAGAAAGAATAAAGAAAATTCTTGATATAATTCTTGGAAACAATATACTAATAATTCAGGGGAGATTATTGCCGGAAGAAGAGACGAGGCTGATAGGAGATACTATGGCAATGATAAGGCACGTAAAGAACTTTAGAGGAATAGAACTTGCAGTTATATCAGGTAACAAGGGAAACATATTACAAAAAGCTAGACAGAATCTTGCAAATGCGATATCTGGAGGAGATTTAGGAGCAATAACAGTTATAGGTCCTGCAACAATTGTTAAGGAAATAAAGAAGAATCCAAGAAAGATTGAACTGCTTTTGAATAAATAGAAATATTTAAATAGTATACAGATGTATACAGATGTATATGGAAACTACAATCAGATTGTCTACTAGTGTAAAGAATCAACTAGATAAAATGAAAATTTATAGTAAAGAGAGTTATAATGATATAATTGAATTTTTGCTAGAAGACCATATGGAACTTAGTGAAAAAACAAAAAAAGAATTGAAAGAGAGGGAAAGAAATCCAAAATTTATTTCTCATGAAGAAGTTGGAAGAAAATTAGGATTATAATGTTTGAGATAAAATGGGAAGAAAGAGCATTAAAAGAGTTATATAAACTAGAGAAAAGCATATCTTTAAGAATTTATAAAAAAGTTGATGAATTAAAAAATGGATTTCAGTCAAAAGATATAGAAAGAGTACAAGGAGAGAAAAAACTAAGATTAAGAGTGGGGGATTATAGAGCTATTTTTAGTATAGAAGGAAATTTAATAACAATTTGGAAAGTTGGTCATAGAAAAAATATTTATAAATAATTATCACAAAGTTTATAATTCTATAATCTGTTAAGGACTTATGGCTCACCAATGTGTTCACTGTGGAGAAATATATCCTGCTGGGAGCAAAGAATTACTGATTGGATGTACTAGGTGTAATGGTCATTTTTTCTTTTACATAAGAGATGATCTTCTTAACAAAATAAGAGAAGATATAGAGAGTCCTTTGGAAATGCCGGCCAAAGAAAAGAAGCAAGTTGAAAAAGACATAAGGGAAATGGCCGGGATAATGGATGAGGAGACTCCTGTTATACTTGACATTGAATCAGTTCGTATTACCTCTCCGGGAAAGTTTGAAATAGATCTTGTAAACCTATTCAAAAAGAATAGACCATTGATATACAACATAGGAGAAGGAAAATATATAATAGATTTATCGTCCACTCTAAGCAGAGACATGAAAGACATAAAGGAAATAAGAGACCCAAATAAAAAGAAAAAGTAGTTTTCTAGTTTCCTTCAGAAGCTCAGTAAAAAGAAGAAATAAAAAAGT
>CAYIHJ010000043.1:0-5253 GCA_964363245.1 Candidatus Woesearchaeota archaeon
AGATGAAGAACCGAAATAATATATCGTTAGGAAATAATAACGGGATACTACACACCAATTAGAATGATAAAATTTAAATATCCCTTCGACTTCTCGAAGATATGGTAGAGGTTAAAAAAAAGGTAAAGAAGGTTAAATCTTTAATCCAGAAAGCTTCCACGGGGGAAAAAGAGATTGGAGAAGTGTCTGGGTATTTTAGTCATGTGAGCGTGGCTGCAATAAAACTTTCAGCTCCGCTGAAAGTTGGAGATAAAGTTCATATAAAAGGACATACAACAGACTTTGAAGAAAAAATTGCAACAATGCAGATAGAAAACAAAGTGGTAAAGGAAGCTAAAAAAGGTGACCACATTGGAATAAAGGTAAAAGACAAGGTAAGACCTAACGACAAAGTTTTCTTAGCAAAATGAAAAAAAACGGATTCTTAAGAAGTAAAGCACACCTACATATTCATCGTACTCTTAGAAAACATAGTCCTCATGGAGTTAATAAGGCAAAGAGACTTTTAGCTTTCAAATATCCAAAATTATTATTACTGACTACAACAATTGCTTTATCATATTATTTATTCAGTTTGTCTATAATAAAAGATTTTGTTACAAATCTTAATCAGTTTGGCTATTTTAGTCAATTTATTGCAGGAGTACTTTTCTCCTTTGGATTCACAACTCCTTTAAGTATAGGGTTCTTTATTACATCTCATCCTTCAAATATATTATTGGCATCTGTTGTGGCAGGAGTAGGCTCAGTTATAGGAGATATGGTAATATTTAAAACCATAAAATTTTCATTTATGAATGAATTTAAGGAGCTGGAAAAGAAAAAAGCAATAAAGAAAATAGAAAACATAGTAAAAAACAACAAACATGTTCTTATAAGACACTATTTAATTTATATTTCTGCAGGAATAATTCTTATGTCTCCTCTTCCTGATGAAATGGGAATTTCAATGCTTGCTGGATTGACAACAATAAAGCAGGGAACATTAGCCCTAATAAGCTTCATACTCCACACAATACCTTTCTTTCTAATTTTTTATTTCAGTGCAATGTAATTGGCAAAAGAGAGGTTAATAATATAAACTTAGCATAATTGAACTATTTATCATAAACATTCGTTAGTTTAATCGTCAAATCAAGATCATATAACATTTATAAAAGAAAGTTTTTTACATTCATTAAAGCCCGATAGTATAGGCTGAAATCAGGAAGATTTCGCCAAATCCTATGGAGCATAGAAAAAAGCCCCGATAGTATAGAGGCCAAGTATGCGGCCCTCTCAAATGGTCCCGTAAGGGAACGTTTGTTGAGGAAATCTTTAGATTTCCGATTCAAATGAGAAAATAAAACTCCCATTGGAGCACGGCCGTGACCCGAGTTCGAATCTCGGTCGGGGCGTTCATAAAACTTCAAAAAAAGAAACATTTAAATAGAAGTAAGATTAATCTTATTTATGCAAATTGATACAACTAAAATGAGTTCACGGGGGCAAGTAGTTATACCTTTGGATATGCGTAAGGGCATCAATGAAGGAGATAGATTGATTGTAATAAGAAAAGATGATGAGATCATTCTAAAAAAGTCTATTCCAGAAACAGCTATGTTGTCAGAGAAATCTTTGGCTAAAGCATGGCTTTCAAAAGAAGATGAAAAGGCATTTGAATATCTTCAGGAAAAATGAAATTTAAAAGGTATGATATTATTCTTGTTCATTTCCCTTTTTCAGATTTAAAAGAAAGCAAAATAAGACCTGCTCTTGTTATTAAACCATTAGAAGGAGAAAACACAATTTTATGCCAAATAACAACAAAAAGAAGAGGAATCTCCATATATGAAGTAGTTTTGAGTAAAAAAGATTGTGAAGGAAATATAAGATTTGACTCAAACATTTATTTAGACATGATTTTTACTCTACATGAAAGTCTAATAATCAATAAAATTGGACATATAAAGAATAAAATTGTTATAGAAGATATTGAAAACAAAATAAGAGAAATGTTTAGTTAAATAATCTTTCCTACACCATGTTGTAGTTCTGTAGAGGCGTTGGTAGAAATTGTTAAATATCCCCCAACCCAAATAAATTTATGACATCAAAAGAAATTGCCAACAGAGTAGTACATAAAGTGCCGGCTGATTTAAAGAAAGCTCTTACTTCTTTCCCAGAGGCACGCGCAAAATGGGGTGCCATTACGCCTCTTGCTCGCAATGAGTGGATATGTTGGATTGAGTCAGCCAAGAAGTCGGAGACGAGGAGTCATCGAATCGAGAGGACAATTACGGAGATTATGGAAGGAATGCGCAGGCCTTGTTGTTGGGCCGGTTGTATTCATCGTTGAAATAAGAAAGTGTTGGTGTAGGCGTTTTTCTGGTTAGAAAACCAAACATTTCCAAATTTCTGCAAAACATTTATTAAGATTAGAAAGAGATTAATTGTAAATTTATTTAATTAGAGATGGAAGAAAAAAAAGAGATACAGAAAACAATAATAGAAGAAGACCAACAACAGAATGAAAAGGTTTCTGAAGAAGAATTTTACTCAGTGCTTAAGCTTGTTTCGCCAGGAACGGGACTAAGAGCAGCTCTTGAGGGAATAATACATTCTGGAAAAGGGGCCCTTATAGCTATTGAAAATGATTTTCTTCCTCCTTTGCTAGATGGGGGATTTAAGATAAATTCAAGATTCACTCCTCAAAAGGTAATTGAACTTAGCAAAATGGATGGCGGAATAGTTTTATCAAAAGATTTGAAAAGAATAATTCTTGCAAATGTTCTTCTTACTCCAGATAGCAGAATAAAGACATCCCAAACTGGAACTAGACACAAAGCCAGCGAAAGAACAGCCATACAAATATCAGGACTAGTTCTTGCAGTTTCAGAAAGAAGAAAAGAGATTACCATCTTTTACAAAAATAAAATATATAGGCTAAGAGACAGCTCTGAGATAACAAGAAAAGCAAATGAGTATCTTCAAATTCTTGAAAAACAAAGAGAGCTATTTGACTCATATCTTGAAAACCTCAATAGGCTTGAACTAAGAAATTATGTTAATCTCAACAATGCAATAAAAACAATACAAAAGGGAAAAGTAATCCAGAAGATTTCGAAAGAGCTTAACAAATATCTTATAGAACTTGGAATTGAAGGAAAATTATTGGAAACACGAATGAGGGAAATACTATACAATGTTAGAGATGAAACAAATCTCATAATAAAAGATTACTCTAATCTTGATTACAAGAAATCGATAAAGATGCTTGATGAGCTATCTTATGAACAATTGCTTGAAAAAGATAGTATCCTAACGGCACTGAACTATGATAGTCTTGGAAAAATCGTGAAAATAGCAGGATGGAGGATACTTTCAAAGACAGGCCTTTCAGATCCAGAGGTATCTAATATAATTAGTGAGATAGGATTCGAAAAGATAATATCAACAGAAATCGAAAATCCCCTTGATGAGGCAATTATTTCAAGAGATAAATTTAGTTCTATAAAAGTTGAGCTAGAGAAGTTAAAGCTTGGTATTTGACAAAGTTTAAAAACAGACTTTGACAAAAATATTTATGAAGAGAAGCTCAAGACGTTGGAAGAAAAAAAGACAGATGAGGTGGAAGTGGCAAAGGAAACGTCTTAGAAAAGAAAAACATAAGAGAAAGCTAAGAAGGTCTAGAAGCTCTTAAATAATTCTAAAATTAAAAAGTATTTCTCAAACATCATAATCTTTATAAGTTGGCGTAAAAATATTGTATTATGACAGGCTCTGCAAGTTCAATCTGGACAGAAAAATACAGACCGAGTAAATTTTTAGAAGTTGTTGGTCAGGATGATATTGTAAAAAGAGTTGAATCATTAGTGAATTCTCTTAATATTCCACACCTTCTGTTTGCAGGACCAGCAGGAACTGGAAAGTCAACATTAGCCCTAGTCGTTGTAAAAGAGTTGTTCAAAGAAAGCTGGAGAGATAATTATCTTGAACTAAATGCCTCTGACGAAAGAGGAATAAATGTAGTTAGGGAAAAAGTCAAAAATTTTGCAAGGACAAAAGCTCTTGAAAACATTCCTTTCAAAGTAATATTTCTTGATGAAGCAGATGCTCTGACACCTGAAGCCCAGCAGGCACTGAGAAGGACTATGGAAAATTATTCAAACACTTGCAGATTTATATTATCATGTAACTATTCAAGCAAGATAATAGATCCAATACAATCTCGATGTGCCTTGTTCAGATTCAAGCTTCTGGAAAAGAGATATATTGAAAAAGTTATAAAAAAAATAGTTGAAAGTGAAAAACTGACAATTTCCCCAGAAGCAATGGAGATGATATATGAAGGAAGCGAAGGAGACTGCAGAAGGTGCATAAATCTCCTCCAATCAACCGCTTCTATTTCTCCATCTATAGGGGTGGAACTTGTTTCTACAATAATTGCAAGCGCAAAGCCAAAGGACATAAAGATAGTTCTTGATTACGCTATTTCAGGAGATTTTCAAAAATCTAGGGAAAAACTCCTTGATGTTATGTTAAAGGAAAGCATCTCAGGACAAGATGTGATTAAAGCAATCCAAAAGGAGATATGGAATCTTCCTGTTGAACCAGAAATAAAAGTAAAGCTAACCGAAAAAACAGGAGAAGCAGAATTTAGAATTGTTGAGGGAAGTGACCCATTCATACAACTACAAGCTCTTCTAGCAAGCTTTGTAATGGCTGGCTTGGGAAAATAAAATGTTGCAGGTTATATATGACGGAGAACAAAATTTAACATTAATATTTAATAGAGTAGATAAAGTACTATTAACAAAAGAAAAAACAAAACATTTTTTTGATATGCCTCTAAAAGGATTTTCAAAAAAGTTAGAGAGATTTGTAATTTTAGCATATAGTAAAGATGTAGATAATGTGTTATACTTTCCAAAAGATTCCATTGCAACAACGAGAAATTTAGAAAAAAAGATGGGAAGAATAATTATACCTCATAAAGATGATAAAGAATCTCCCTGGCTAATAGGTTTGTCTGAAGAAGGATTAAATTATTTAAAAAATGGTTGGCCAGAAGGTATAAATTACAACGATTCAAGTAAATTATTTATCAAATTGAAGGGGGACTAAAAAATGGCTTGGGTAGAAAAATACAGACCAAAAAAGTTTATAGAAATTAGGGGACAGAGTGCGGCAATTGAAAAAGTACAAAACTTCATAAGAAATTTTAAGTTTGGGAAAAAAGCTCTCATTCTTTATGGACCTCCAGGAACAGGA
>CAYIHJ010000044.1:0-5145 GCA_964363245.1 Candidatus Woesearchaeota archaeon
CTCCTTGGCATCGTAAAACGTCACCAATATAGTTTAAAAAGCTTTCCTACCCTGTGTATTGTAAAGTTAAAGGTTGGTAGAAAGGGTTAAAAGTTGTGTTTTCTATCGTTTTTTATGCCATCAAAGATACAAGAATTATTGGAAGGCAGAGACAATAAGATAGATTATGATAAACTCATAAAGAAATATCCTTGGATTGTAGAGAAGGATAGAAATTGCATTTTAAGCCCTGATAGTGATGGTTTGCTTTGTGGTCTTGTAATGTCTCATCTCTTGAATTGGAAAATTAAGGGCTTTTATGACGGGAAGGTTTTAGTATTAGAAAGCGGGCTATCGGTTAAGGATTGCGTATTCTTGGATATGGAGATATTCAGAAAAGATATTAAAAGCTTTGGTCATCATATGCTTTTGTTTAGGAAGAATAATAAGCCAGATAATTGGGATAACTTTCAGGATTGCATACAGCCAAACAATATGAGAGAATATGATGGTGCTAATGATTTTCGTCTTAAATATCCTCTTGCAACTATTCATATGCTTCTTGGAATTTTAGGGTATAAATATAATATTAAAGTTTCGGAAGAAGCGATAGCTCCCTTACTTTTTACTGATGGTGCATTTAATGTATTGTTTGGCTATCCTGAGAATGTTTTAAATTGGTTGAGTTTTCTAAGGGCTGATGAAGAAAATAGCCCCCTCAAAACAATATTCAAGAGTGAAAAATACTCAGTTTATAGATTAATGCAAGAAATGGATAAATTTTTTAGAGAAAGAGATAAGATTAATATTCCAAAGGAAAGAGGAGATAGATTAAGAATATCAAGCACAGATGGTAAACCATATAATTTAGTGAAAAGTGGCGAGGTTTATTCTTTGAATATTGACGCAGTTAAAAGAATAAAAAAGTTTATAGAAATTCTGTCTGGCTTTACTGGTTGGAATTTTAAGGAAGATAATTGGCTATGGTCAAATTTAATATTATATAATTTTACAAAAGATGATTTTGAAAGCAATAAAAAGAGAATTAATAATGCCACTTTCCAAGAACTTATGTCAAAAAATCCATTGTCTTGGGCTATGACAAGCGGTGCAAATATAGAATATACTTTGGAAGAGCCAGATAAATTACCCTAACTTTTTCTGTGCGTCATCAAATTCTTCTTTTAATCTTTGTTTAGCCAATTCACAATATTCATTAACTATGTCAAAGCCGATATAACTTCTTCCTAATTTTTTAGCCATTACTAATGTTGAGCCAGATCCTAAGAAGGGGTCTAAAACTATGCCATTCGGCTCACAAAAGCATTGTATAAAGTCTAATGGTATCTGGTCAGGGAATACTGCTGGATGTTTTCTCTTTAATGGGTTTTTATCCCCAGCCATTAAATAATTCCATATTGTTCCTCTGCATTTCGTCATATTTATAGGTCTTGTTACTAATGGTGCAGTCGTGCCATCTGTTCTTCTTGCACCACTTCCAGTCATAACTTTACCGCCGTGTTTAGAGGGTATTTTTAATGGCTCTTTATTAAAGTATCTTGGTTTCTCTCCCTTTAAGAAAATAGGCATATACTCATGGTCTACTCTAAACCTTTTACTCCACCATGCACCCTCGGCACCATTTTTTCTATAAATAATTGTTTCAAATAATTTAAAACCAATATTATCGCACCAATCTATTATGGTTTTGAATGAAGTTAATGACTTGCCAAAATTCTTTGTTTGGTCTTGGATAACCATAACAGCAATACCGCCATCTTTCAAAATCCTATATACCTCTTTTCCTGTTGCGTGAAGGTCAAAAGATAAATCGCCTTCATAATCTCTTAACTGGTCATAAGGCGGAGATGTAATCACTATATCAACTGAGTTATCAGGTATTTTTTTCATCTGCTCAACGCAGTCACCACAATAAACATCATTCAAATCAAATTCTCCTATTTTCATCTTTTTTCTGCCCCTGTGTTTGTATAATACTTCGTGTTTTTTCATTTTTATAAACTTGCCTCTTTTGTAAGATATATTAAGCCCAGCCACTTATTTTTGACTTCTTTAAGAAAATCTATTGTATCCTCATCACAGAGAGCCAATTCATAGGGGCATTTCTTTATAGCTTGATGTTTAGTTATGAAGTTATAATATATCTCATAACCCTTCATAATCGCATTTGCAGAGTTAATAGAGCCATGAAAACCTCTGAATGTTTTTGTCCTTGCTCTTACTGAATTATGCAATCTCTCAATAGGATGATTAAAGTTACCATCTTGCTCACTCATTACGTTTTTATTATGAAATACATTATATCTGCCTAATTTATTATTCCAACCAAAAACATTCTTTATGACTTTTTCATAGGCGTTCCAGCCGTCAGTTGTAGCCATTTGTATTTGATTATATGCTCTGTCTTTTATTCTCTTTATTACTGCTTTTATGTTTGTTGTGCCTCTTGTCTTTGCGTATTCAGAAGAAATAAGGAACTTTGTATCAGGGCAAATACTATCTATAAAAAAGTTTTTCTCTGTGCCTTTACATTTCTTCTTATGGTTTTTTCTTCTGTGAAATTCTATCTCATCTATCTGCACTTCGTCGCCCACTTCCACTTGTAGCTTATTTGTAAATTTGCTTATCATCTTAGCATATTTTACAATCCAATTATAGATACTCATATGAGAAGAATTATGAGGATAGAAAACACCTAAATGCTCTTGAACTTTGCGAGTTGAAACACCTCTATAAAATAAGTCTATTGATTGAGTTATCTTGATAGGGTTATTTCTCATTCTGAAAAATCCATCATTAGGAGTAAAATAAGAGCCACAAGATTTACATTTATATCTCTGAATAAGACCACGATTCTCAGTTTTTCTTTTACACCACTTAATTGTATCTCTCCCCTTACAATTTGAGCATTCTATTTTGCTTTCCATAATATTATTCGGTATCCGAACTATATAAAGCTTTCGGTATCCGAATATACATATAGGAAGGTTTATATAAAGTAGCACACCTTTATACATATAAGTAACATACTTATAGGAGAAAAGAGTGCCATCAAAAAACAGAATAGTAGCATACCTCAAAAATGAGGATTTTGAGCTTTGGCAAAGAGCACTTAAAAAATATGGTTCAAAAGAATCGGAACTGCTTAAAGAGGTCGTTCACGGATGGCTATTTTCAATTAAATTACAACTCTTATCAAAATGAAAAGGAATATATTTATAAGTAAATTGAATCCTTTTAACATTGAAGATGGGCGACAAAATCAAGCTTCCAAAGAAGTTTCGGAGTATTATTCACAATACTTTTTGCATTCGGGGGTATCAGGTCATGGACGCATATGTTGATGAGAACGAATTTAATATTAATGATGGTAATGGTTTAAAGGGATTAAGGGAATTTTTAGGGATAAATAATAACGAATCTATTTGTGATTTGCTATGTGATATTAAAGTCAAGGGCGAATCTGTGAAGAAGTATATATTTGAAGATAAAAAAAGCCATCATCAAAAAAGCTGCACTGACGCAAAAAAACCGCTTGAATGCACTCAGAAATTATTAAAAGAAAAGCATCAAATTGAACCAGATTACGCCGTTATGGGTAGAGTAGGTATAGAGCCACCATTTAAAGCAAAAACACAACAAGGTTTTCCTTTCAAGGCAGTTTATATAGGAATGAATGGCAAAAATGTAAATTTAGAGGGAACACAAATTCCCCTCTTATCATATTAAAATGGCATTATATATAAGTTTGAAAAGAAGAAATGAAGATATAGATTTCAATAGATTCAAGAGTGCATTTAATATATTGAACGATTTATTTATTAATATACATCGTGAGAATAGCAACATAGTCTTTTATCTGCATGAGCCACTTCAAGAGCTAAACAAGGATTTTAAAAGAATAAAATATGACTTTGGTTTATTAGAATCTAACTTTAGAAGCAGAATAGGAAAACTTGGTGCAGAGGCAACAAATTCTGGTTTTGAATTTGAATCTGACATTGTAATAAAAGAGAAAAAGTTTAGAATAGTTTTCTTGTTGCTTCCAAGAAACAGAAGTCTTTATTATGATATTAAGATAGAAATACTTTCAAATGGTTATGCCTACATCTTTGAGGATTTAGAAAACTTTTATCCATCTTTAAGAAAGTATATCTTTGAGAGGATTATCTACTACAACAACCGAGCAGAACATAGCAAAAAAGAGGTTTTATTTCCAATACGCAGAGCAATTATGAGTGAACATAATAAAGAGTATCATAGCATAGATAATTGGGCTTTCTTTTATTCAAAAGAGCCTGAAGAATTAATTAATAATCTGTCTTATGGCAATAAAGAATTAAGCGAAAGACTATCTTATGCAAATAGAGCTAAATTTGCAGAAGTTTTAAAGAATCTTAATCAGTTCGTTATAAAGATGTTTGAATATGCTAAAGAATCTAATGTAGTAATAAAAGAGGGGAGTCTTGCTCTTATTCCTGAAAATCCTAAATCTATGCAGAAATTCGTAGATAAATTAAGGGGTAAGGTCTCTGAAGCCGCAAGAAAAATGTATCCAAATGAAAAAGAAGTTCAGAATTATTTAGAGACTATATTTTCTGATTAATTTTTCTTCTTTCTTTCAATAATTATCTTTTCGTCTGTCGTCGTGGCTGTTAATTCCTTGCCTTTTAGCTTAGAGTTCTCCACAACTTGCTTAGGCAGATTAATCCGATAACGATAATATTCTTTACCATTCACTTCTTTATCAAATGCTTCTAATATTTTCATAAATAAATTAGGTATCCGAAGTTTTTAAATCATTCGGTTTCCGAAAGATAGTCATTTACTCTTCTTAATCTTCCATTTTTCTCCAACTTGCTCAACCCTCTTATTTTTCACTAATTTTCTTAAACGATTATTAACATAACTATAAAGCGACCTTATAGGAAATTTCTCTTTAGCCCTTACTCTTATTTGTGTTGTTGTTGCTTCTCCGCCAAGCTCTTTTATTATATCTAAAACATCATCTTGGCTCATGTAAATATAAAGAAAGCCATTTTAAAAATCTGCCCTTTTTCATAATCTACCAACCTCTAACTTTACAATACACCTACCCTGAAGAAGTTACCGAACCCTGAAATAAATCTCCGCGTTGTTCAGCAC
>CAYIHJ010000045.1:0-3765 GCA_964363245.1 Candidatus Woesearchaeota archaeon
ATAAGGAGAACCTAGTTCAGCCACAGGAAGTTCAATATATCCTGCTTGGCTTTCAAGAATCCTAATTCCAGTCATGGTATCATCTTCTAAACATGATAAAAAACTATTGTACGCTGGCTCCAAACTTGCTGGAATGGAAACAGAAATTAAAGTACTTCTAAATACAAAATAAAAAGCAACTGCAGCCAAAATAATCACTGCAATTATTATAAAAATAGTCACCTGCCCCCTCTTTTCCCTCATATGAAAATAAGAGAAATTACGTATATAAACTTTATGAGAAAATAAGTATTTTCGAAGGATTAAAGGAAATTATGTGAATCTCTTACTTGCTCTCAAAAAGTTTATTCCACCAATTAAAATAAGAATTCCCCCTACAAAAATTATCCAATTCTGAGCTTTCATTACCGCTTCTGGAACCTTAAAAAAATTAAAAGGAAAATTTAAAAAATATATTGCAAAAATCAAAGAAACAATGAAAAATACAATTTTTAGCCCTGTATTTTTCCGGTATGTTGGAAGCATAGCTTGACCTGGATTAAACATTCCCATAATCAAAAGATGGAAAAGACATATTTAAATATTTCCAAAATATCCAAAATAAATTGGCCTTGTAGTCTAATGGTAGAACATATCCTTGACGTGACGTGACTCTCACGGAATCTTTGAGAAGACGTTCTCGAAATGGATAGGGCCCCAGTTCGATCCTGGGCAGGGCCATCATAAATTCTACCTACTCAATTAACTTTAAAAAGCTAAATTCTCTTTCAAAATTATGAAACTCCCAAAGACAGTAAATAGATATTGTCCTTATTGTAATAAAAAAACTGGGCAAAAAATAAAATTAGTTGGAACAGGAGGAAAAAGAGGAACTCTTAAAAGAGGAGGTATAGATAGAGCAAGATTAAGAGGACTTGGAAGAGGCATAGGAAATAAGGGAAAATGGGGTTCGAAACCTGCTGTTTCGAAATTCAAAAGAAAATCCAAAACTACAAAAAAGACAAACATAATGTATACTTGTTCGGTATGTAAAAAATCAAAATACAGACAAGGAAGAAGAAATAAAAGAACAGGGAAAGTAGTACAAGAGTGATAATAACTAAATTAAATAAAATGAAATTATAAAAAATCATCATGGCACAAGCAAAAAGGAAAAAAAGATTTTTTGATGTTGAAATTCCTATCTTGAACAAGGAAACACAGCTTCAAGCTTTTGATATTGAAGAGTTAAATGGAAGATTCATTACTTATGATTTGACTAGGTTGCTTAGAGGAAAAAATATTCTTGCCCAGTTTAAAGTCAAGGTTACTGGAGACAAAGCAGAAGCTATTCCAAGAGAATTAAAAATGTTTCCATCATTTTTAAGAAGAATGATTAGGAAAGGAACACATCAAGTAGATGATTCCTTCGAGATACAGACAAAAGATTCAAAGGCAATTATAAAACCATTTTCAATAACAAGAAGAAAAGTTGCGAGAAAAATAAGAACATCTATAAGAAACAAAACAAAAGAGGAATTAATTGCATATGCCAAAGAAAGAACATCAGAGCAAATTTTTGATGACATTCTAAAAAACTCATTACAAAAGGATTTGAGCTTCAAACTCAAGAAGATATATCCTCTCTCACTCTGCGAAATAAGAATTTTCAAGATAAAGAATTAATAGAAGTAATGAAGATATGCACTTAATCTAATTCCATAATCTCTTAATAAAAAGTCTTTTAAATGAATTATTTCTTTTAGCTACACATGCCTGTGTAGCTCAGGGGCAGAGCGGCAGTTTTGTAAACTGTAGGTCGGGGGTTCAATTCCCTCCACAGGCTTCTGAATAAAATGAAGAAGCTGTTGACTGAACTTGTGAAAGTCCACAGGCTTTGGATGAGATAAAAATTACTCAATCATTACATCAGCTTTTCCATCATCAACAAGTATTTTAGCTATTTGTATAGGAAGATTAGCAATTTGTCCTTTTTCGTAACTCCCCATTTTCTCGCCATCCATTCCCAAAAATTCTTCGACATCCTTCTTAAAAACAACCATCTCATATTTTTTGGGGTTGCTTTTTTCTCCACTAAGGGACTCTGTTAATTTTTTGTCTGAAACATTTATATTTTTCATCATCTCGTCAAACAATTCTTTTTCAAAAAGAAGCATATTATCAAAATCCTGCTTAGAAATTCCTGTTTCAGCTGCAATAAGAATCAAATTAAGTATCTTTTTCCTTCTCCTCAACATAAGTTCTTTAAAGAGAGTAACTGCATTTTCAAGCTGTTTTTGGGTTTTTATAATAACATCAGAAAAAACATCTTCTTCTTTAGAAGCAAGTTCCTTCTTTTCTTTAAGATAAACAGAAACATCATCTATAAATTTCTTAGGAAGTTTCTGAAGTTGCTCTGAATATCTCTCCTTCCTTGCAGACTCATATATATCATTGTATGTTATCATTTTGACTTATATCCAAACCACTATAAAGAATGAATAAACTATTTATTTTTAATGATTGCTGTATTCTTTAGTCTATATGAAAAAGGTTCATTGAGTCTTTTTCATCTATCAAATCCAACCTTCTTCAAAAACTCACTTCCTTGCATTTTTCCAAGTTTCCCCTTTGCCGCTTCTGCCTCTGAAAAATGCTTTTCTTTAAGCTGTGAATTATTGTAAAGTAAAACTGGGACAGGGTCAGCAGAATGTTCCTTCAATTTGCAAGGAGTAGAATGATCGCCAGTAACAACAACTTTTATGTTATTTGGAGGGGCAAATTTTCTCAAAAATTTGAATAGAGTTTTATCAATGTATTCGAACATGGTTTTTTTCTCAATTGGTTTGTTGTCATGCCCTGGTAAATCTGTTTCCTTCAAATGTATGTATAAGTAATCGAAATTTTTCTTCGTTTTTTCAATTGTTTTTATGGAAAAATCACATGCTTTCTTCAATCCATCATATAAATTTTGATATGCATCAAGTCCCTTAAGTTTAGGATAATCAAAATCGTAAACAGTCATACCAGAAAGCTTGGAGAATCCAATTTCCAGAGGCATATATGCCACTGCCGCCCATTTTCTATAAATCTTTAGTTTTGGAACCTCTATCCCTGCTCCTCTTATGAGAATATAATTTGCAGGCAACAATCCTTTTTTTCTCCTCTCTTGATTTACTGGATGTTTGTCTAAAGCTTCATAAGCCTTTTCCAAAAACTCATTTGCAATATTTGCAGAATATTGGGAGTTTTCATCTTCATCCAAGGGCTTGCAGTATCCTATCTTATCTACTAGCATGCTGTATCCTTGATTATAGGTTGAATCATTTCCAGATATATTATCAGAAAATCCTCCTTTGAAAACAAGAGCTCCTCTATGTTGTATCGTAGGTTCAAAAACAAACTTAACGGACATATTTATCTTGTTCAATGCTTTTGACAATTCTTCAGCTTCTTGAGTTGTTAAAGTTCTTCCTGCCCTTCTGTCTATAATATTTCCCTCCTTTGAAGAATCTATTGTTGCAAAATTAGCCCTAAATGCCAAATCTCCTCTCGTTATTTTTAAGCCAGCTCCTCTTGCTTCCAGCTGCCCACGGGTGCTGTCTATTTGATTATTTCCAAATATAGCTACTATGGCTTCATCAGATTCAGGAACAAATCCAGGTTTTACAGGATACAATACACCCATTTCTCCTCTTGTTGCTAAAAAATCAAGATTAGGCATTTCTGCACTTTCCAAAGGAGTTTTATCATTCAATTGTCTTGTAGGTAAATCCCCAATACCAT
>CAYIHJ010000045.1:3775-5032 GCA_964363245.1 Candidatus Woesearchaeota archaeon
TACCATCAAGAACAACCAATATTCCTTTCATTTTATTAAAAGATACTCTTTGTTTATAAAAATTTATGTGCCTACAAAACCCAAATAAAATACTATATATTTGCTGGTAGTTAAGATTATAAATCTTACCAGATTATCGTAGATATGTTCAAATTCTTGAAAGAAAAAATACAAAACTGGACAAAAAAACTAGCAGAGCATAAGGAAGAAAAAGCCACGCCAGTAGAAAAAGTAAAAGAAATCAAATTAAAGAAATCAAAATATCTGGAGAAAAAAGAACCAGACAAGGAAAAAGAGATAGAGGTTAAAGAAGTCAAAAAAGAAAGTTTTTTTGAGAAAATAAAGTCAAAACTTCAAAAAGTAAAAATCTCGGAAACTGATTTTGAAGTATATTCTGAAGAGTTAGAAATGTTACTTATAGAAAATAATGTTGCTTTAGAAGTTTCTAAAAAAATAATAAACAATCTTAAAGAAAAAGTTGTTGGAAAAGAATTTTTGAGAAAAGAGATAGAGGGTGAAATAAAGCAAAACTTAAGGGAAATAATTGAAGAAATTCTTGTCTCGCCTTTCAGTATTGTCGAAAGAATAAAAGAAAAGAAAGCAGACCAGGCAAAAGAACCATATGTTATGCTTTTCTGTGGTATAAACGGAACAGGAAAAACAACGACAATAGCAAAGATAGCAGATCATCTTAAAAGAAATGGACTAACCTGTGTGCTAGCCGCAGCAGATACTTTTAGAGCTGCAAGCATAGAACAAATAAAGAAGCATGGAGAAAAACTTGGTATGAAGGTAATTTCCCAAGAGTATGGGGCAGACCCCACAGCGGTTGCATTCGATGCAATAAAATACGCAAAAAGAAATTTTGTAAATTGTGTTTTAATAGATACTGCAGGAAGAATGCACACAGCAAAAAATCTTTTGAAAGAAATTGAAAAAATTGTAAAAGTATGCAAACCAGATTTGAAAATTTTTGTTGGAGAAAGTATAACAGGAAATGATATTATAGAACAGATAAAAAGTTTTGATTGGGCTATTGGTATAGATGGAATAGTTCTTACAAAAGCAGATATAGATGAAAAAGGCGGAACGGCCTTAAGTGTTGGTTACATCTTAAAGAAACCAATTCTCTACCTTGGAACAGGCCAAGAATACAACAAGATTGAAGTTTTCGACAAGCAAAAATTCATTGAAAAGCTTGGGTTGTAAGAAGAAAACCGCAACTTTATTAACTATTAATCTGCTCTTTTTCTTATG
>CAYIHJ010000046.1:0-4947 GCA_964363245.1 Candidatus Woesearchaeota archaeon
CCATAAAACTTGTTTTTCGCTTTTTCCCAACTGTCGGTTTCTCTTATGTCTTTCCGGCAAATCCACCACCGATCTACTGGTGTACCATCTTTCTTATCATACTCAATCATTAAAAGATTGAGTTCGTCTTTGTCTTCACAAAGAATACATTGTTTAGGCATTTGAGTCTAAATCTATTATTCTCTCGTAGGACATTCTTTTTTCAATATATTCTTACCCACAGAATTCGCATATCCAAAAAAAGTGAGTGTCGTTATGTCTTGAAGAATTATTTGCGGCCTCATAAAAGTCTCTTATAACATTTCCTTTACAAACATGACATTCAAAATATCTCTCTTTCATTCCTCTAAAGTATAATTATCTACTTTCTTCCAGCCTTTCGACTTTTGGTTCTTATCCTTCTTCGTGCCTAAGTCATCGTACTTCCAAATTATCCCTTCGTTATCGAGGGCATAAACTATACTGTTCTCTACTTGAATTTGGTTGATTTTAGGGAGGGTCATCCTTCTATAAAACTTTTTATGTTTTTTTGAAAATCCTTTTGCTCTTTCATAAGGAATGTGGTCTTAGCTTCTTCGAGGATCATCTTCTCAAATCTTACCGCACAAACCTCACAACACCAAGTGTTTCCGTCGTGCTTTTCGTGAGTTACCGCTTGGGTTTGGAAACAGACGGCTTTTAAAGGTTTAGGGGTAAAAGCTAGGTGAGCACAAACTAAAGCGTATTTCTTTGTGGCGTTTTCGGCCTTTCTAATTTCTCTAGCGGCGTTTAACTGGTCTAGGAAAGTATAGTCTTCGGCTTTGTAAGTTTTAGAAATCATTTTCCTTTTATTCTACTTGCGATTATCCCAGCTTGGTAGTTTCTTGCTCTTTCAAAACTCCATCCTTTTCGCTTCATTAGAGTAGTGATAGCTTTCTTGCGAGCCGAGCCAACCACCCCAGTGGTTAATTCTAAAAAGTTCTTTTTGCGGGCTTTTTCAGTTTTTGATTTCAAAAGAGGCATTACTTTAATATAATTTTAACAAATTTCTTCCATAAAAACAAGGGTATAAAACGGGGTTTAGGTTTCAAATACTGACTCCAAAACTCTGGTCTTTTTACCCAATCATCTACCACATATTTGGCTAAATTTATCACCTTTTTCTTACGATCAAAGCGACGAGACATTTCTTGAAAAAATTTGTTTATGTAAATCGTCTCTTTGTTTGTTGTCGAGACCTAACACTTTATACCCATGTTCTCCTCCATAAGTCTTATTAAACAAAAAGTAATAAAGATCAGCTTCATCAAAGTTAAACTTTGTAGGATCGATTAACTCCATACATTCTTTAAAAGATTCTCGAAAACTTGAGCTAAAAACCATAGTTAAGGAAATAATAAATCCTATTTCCTTCCATCCTCGTTGCTCGTCTCTTTCAGAGAGAATTTTAAACAATCTTTGAACTTCTCTAATGGGATGTTTCTTGGCATTTCTCTTGTTTATAAGTTGAAAAATATCCATTAATCTGTGTAAATATGGCCGATCAGCATCAAGAATCACGCATAAACATTGAACAACTGATTGACCTAAAGAAGTACGAAAAACCTTCGTCCCAACATCATAGATTTCTCTCGTAGGTTTAGAATACCATTCTCGTTTGAGAAAATGTCTTGAAAGAATGGTATGAGCAAAATTCTCGTAAAGTTCAAACCATTTTTTAATAATTTTTCCCGAAAAAGGCAACCAAACTGGAAAAAATAAAATTAGAAAATATTTTATCGGGGCTGAACCAAAAAAAAGGAAGTAGTTTTTGATATACTTTTTGACTTGATCCACATCATTTGTAAGGTCAGGTCTAATCCTGCCTTTTCGGGGATAAGGAAATCCTTGTAAATACCATAGTGGCCCATATTCTTCTGACCATTCTATTTTTTCAATAAATACTGGCGGCTGACTAAGCATCACTTTTGAAATCGGAAGAGGGTTGTTTATAAATGCCTTTTCCGGTAAATCAGCGATGCGATAAGGTTCAGTCATTTTTTGTGAATTTAAGTATTATTTCAACTTATCTTTCATCTCCAACATCTGATCCACAAAAGGATTGACCTGATTATTTATATCGTTTTGTATCTCAGCGAAATAAAAGTTATACCATACCCACCCTAGAGTATAAGCTACTAAACCCATTCCGTTTTGGTTTATACGCCTCAATATAACTCTGAACTCCATTACCAAAAAATTCTTGATCACTTGCGAATAAATTACAAAATCTTTCTTGCTGTGGTGATAGTTTGTTATCCTTTCTTTTCGGCATTTTTAAAATCTCCTCGCCACTCTTTGAATTTAAAATACCAAAAGAGTAGCCATTTCCTAAGCGACTTTTTCTTTCTTCAATGTCATAGTTTCTGATAATTTTCAAGCATTTCTTCTTTAGTCCAGCCGTTGAAAGAATAGGTATAGCTATAATCATTGGCTACTTGAGAGTTTAAGGCCCCCCATAAGTCATATCTATCCATATTAAACTTTGAAAAATCCATTTGGCGGGCGAAGTCACTTATTGCTTTTCTTAGAAACGGCTGAGTCCATAAGAATAACTTAATTGCCCAACCCAAATTCTTATACGCCGGTCTATGTTCTCTCTCTAAAAACAAATTGATAATCCTTAATACTTCTTTGGCGGGATTTTTGACTAACTCCCATTTCCTAACATTCATCATCAGGTCTTGAAAAATCCAGCGATAGTATTTATCTTCTTCTAGTATAACACAGAAAGTCAGTATAGTTAAATCTTCCCAACTCCAAGAATATAGATATTCTTCTCCTACGGGAGTTCCATCATCTCCAACAAACATATACACTACACTACCAGACTCTTTTATGTCCTTATTATGCTCTATAATTTTTTCTCTCCAAAACAAATTACCCCAACATGACATAGCAGAATCAAAAAACGCTTTCACTGCTGGAGATAATCTGTTAGGAATAAGATATTTTTCGTCAACCGAAGCCGTGAACCTAGAAAATTCCTTTAACCAATCCAGTAAATCTTTTTTAAAAAACAGCAAACTTAATAAAGCTCTTCCCTTCTTTTTACTGACAAATTTAGCATAAGAGATTATATATTTCTTGAGAAAATCCGCTAACATAATCCCTTCTTCTGTGGGGTAACCGTGAACTGGATATTTTCTATCCTCGAAATAGGTCAAAACTCCTCCTCCCGCAAAATTCTCCACCTTCCCCTCACTTAGTCTGGTTGATTTAAGCTTCATTTCAATTTGTCTTTCATTTCCAACATCTGATCCACAAAAGGATTGACCTGATTATTTATATCGTTTTGTATCTCAGCGAAATAAAAGTTATACCATACCCACCCTAGAGTATAAGCTACTAAACCCATTCCGGCAATCGAGAGAAACGCGCCGGTTTTATTAGACTGTATGACCGAAATCCCTGCCCCGCTCAGGAAAAAATACTTGAAGTAGCTAAGGATTCCCCAGCCCGTGTCAAAGTAAGTCTTATGAACCATAACCCAAAATTTTATAGGATTGACCCCTGACATTTTGACCCATCTTTTAGGATGGTAAATTTTCATATTTTACTCATAAATCAATAGATATATCCCTGCTAAAGTACCGAAAATAAAAAATAAAGCTATTTGAATATCGGTCTTATCGAGTTTTTTCATTCTCTATTCATCTTGTTGGGGAGCTAAAATAGGTTTCCCTGACTATCCACCATTCCTTCATATCCGCACCAGCCACAGCGAACGTGGTCAGAAGCTCCATCATTCTCTAAGAATATCCAATGTGGATGATACCAAGGGAAGTATGTGTGGAATCTGATTTTACAAAGTATCTTTTTCATTCTTTATTGTTTAGGAACTTCATCTTCAAGAATTTTTAACAACTCGTCTTGTTTTTTATAAAAGTCAGCGTTAAACTTTTCTTTCCAATCAGATATCTTCTTCATAAAAGACTCAGCTTCTTCGTTCGAAATACATCCAATAAAACTAGGGCGACACGATCTACATCTGCCCGTTAAACCACAACTGCAGTTTTGAATTGGCTCGTTGATTATATTTCCTGCGGTATCTTTAATCATTTTTCATCTTTGTTTAGAGAGGCAATTTGGGCTAACGCTAACCCTTTCCAAACAGCAATCCCTCCACACTTATCACAGTTATAAGTCTCGTTTGCTGTATTTTCTATAGAATCTATCACCTCCTTCCGACCTTGTGCTTTGCCTTCTTGGAAACATTTTTCGTATTCTTTGTCCTGATTCATTTGGAATGTTCTAATATCTTCACTCTTTCTTTTTTCATACCCCTCGGCAATCCATTGAGTCTTCAAAATACAGATAAACTCTTTAGCGTAGTGCCTGAAGTAGTAATCGACTCTTTCACCAGATGTAGACTTTTTATTCCAAGAAGTTACCCAGTCGTCCCATTTCTTTTCCCAATCTTCGGCTTTGGGTTGGGGGGTGTCTTTTAAGCAATCCATAAAAATCCCATTCTTAACGCACTTTTCGCAAGGACACTTTTTTTCTTCGGGTTGGAAAGTTCTATGGTCGTGTCCTTTCACAACTACTCCTTCGGGTAGGTTTTTACATTTCTTACAATTCTTTTTTTCTTCGTTCATTTGTTTATTCCTTTTGTTTGAGGGCTAGATTTCTTCTTGGGTTTCTTTAAAACATTCGGGGCAAAGGCACTCTTTTTTCTCTAAAAGCCACGGCTCACCTTCAAATTGTTTTCTGCATCTATCGCAAAGCATTTTCTCTTTCATTCTTCTTTAAGGTTTAGTTCGACTGGCTCAATTTCTGTTCTTAAGATAGTTGCTTTTACCGCCATATTAAGACATTCGTTGGCTTTCTCGGTATCGCCAAGTTTTTTGAAGGCAACCATATATTCTAGCCACTTGTCTCTAATTTGTTTCCAGTTCATTGAATTGGTTGAATCTCTAAACTAAAGTT
>CAYIHJ010000047.1:0-4881 GCA_964363245.1 Candidatus Woesearchaeota archaeon
TTCTAAAAGAACAATCAAGCAAGGAGATTTGTGTATTGCAAGGATAGTCGCAATATCTCATAAGGGAGAAGATCCTAAAATTGGATTAACAATGAGACAACCTGGACTTGGAAAAATTGAGTGGATAAAAGAAGACCAAGTCAGAAAAGAAAAGAATGAAAAGAAAGTTGCAAAGGATGAAGAAAAAGCAGAAAAAGGAAAATCAACAAAAGGAAAAGGCGGGAAGAAGAAAGAAAAATGACAAAGATAATAAGCGAGGAATATAGTTTTGGGGATCACAATATGATGAGTTCATTTAAGGGATTGATAGATACTTCCGATGAATTAATTTTTGTAGCACAAAAAGCCGGTTCTCATGCACCAATATACCACCTTAAAAATTCGACAGTTATAATAAATTATTCAAGAGGTAATTTGAGTTTAACTGGGAATGAAGATGCAATAAGAGAATCAAAAAACACAATAGAGGAAAAATTAGGAGTTGAACTTAAAAAAATATGAAACCAAAAGCATGTAAGATTTGTAGTACAATTTATGATGAAGGGGACAAATGTCCAAAATGTGGTTCAAAGGAAAGCACAGATTCATTCAAAGGGAGAGTTGTAGTAATGAATCCTGAAAAATCAGAAATTGCAAAGAAATTAAACATAAAAGAAAAGGGAAATTACGCAATTAAAACCCGTTAATTTTTTTAATAAAAATAAAAATGAGCTTTAAAATAATATATGAAAAAGAAAATCATCTATTTTCAAGAAAAGAAGTTTTGGTAGAAATAAAAAAAGAAATAAGTCCAAAAAAATCAGAAATTGAAATTTTATTGGGCACAAAGTTTTCTTCATCTCCAGAAGCAATAAAAGTAAATAAGATATTCTCAAAATTTGGTTCTGATATTTTTACTATTCAAGCTAGAATATATAAGTCAAAGGAAGACAAAGAAAACACAGAACCTAAAATTAAACCAGCAAAAGTAGTAGCATAAAATGCCAGCAAAAACAGGAAAGAAAGGAAAAAAGAAGCATAGAAACAAGATGACAAGCAAGAAGTATGCTTTGTATAAAGTTGAGGGAGATAAAGTAACAAGAGAAAGATTCTGCCCAAGATGTGGACCCGGGATATTTTTAATGAAAGCAAAAGATAGGTTTTATTGTGGTAAATGCCATTATTCAGAATTCTTGGCTAAAGTTGTAGCAAAGTAATTATTTTTCCCGTTTATTGAATTTGCCAAGTCAAAGATTCTTTCTTCTATTCCTTTGAATTTGGTTGTTTCCGATAGTCCATTGATCACATTTATTTTCAATGGTCTTATTTTTCTAAAATAATACATATTATCCTTATAACTATTCAATATGTATGCTTCAACTACTAAGTCTCCCATTACTTCAAAGCTAAATTTAGATCGTGAAGACCCTTTCTGAAAAGTTATATTATAAGTCTCTGGAAAAAGTCCTTCTGCTTTGTCTATTGTATAAATCAAAGGTTCTACTCTCATTTCAGGAACATAAAGAAACGATTTTTAAAGATTTATATTGGAAATAAAATAATATGATTGGGCAAGAAATTAAATAATATTAATTCTTAGTAAGCCCGCATTCTCCTCTCTTTTTTAAAGAATATAACCCATAGAGAATCTTCAAGCCATCAAAAAGAGAGCTTGAAGCGTCTCCTGGGCAAAAAGAGGTGATAGAATTTCTAACTTCTTTTCGTATATAAACCTTTCGGTTATGTTACCTTTTAGAAATGACAATTGTTCTACAACACCTAAACATAACCGGAAGGTAGTACCTAATAAACCAACATAACAGGGGGGTAGTACCTAACATTAAAAGTTTTATAAAATACATTCTGCTCTTAAATTTATGTTTGAGAATCAAAAAGAGGGAGCAATAAACAACATAAAACAGGACCAAATCCATGACTTGCTTTTCAATAGAGAAATAGGATGGCAGGAAATAATATACGACTTAATTAACACGGAACAATTAGACCCTTGGAATATTAATCTAACAATATTAACAGATAAATATCTCATAAAAATACAAGAGCTAGAAGAAACAGACTTTTTCGTATCTAGTAAGGTATTGTTGGCAGCATCTTTGCTCCTTCGTATAAAATCTGAAATACTTCTTAATAAATACATAAAAAGCATAGACGAAATTCTCTTTGGAAAAAAAGAAGAAAAGAAATACATTTCAGAAAGAATAGTTCTTGATGAAGAAATTCCAATGCTGATTTTGAAAAGTCCTATGGCTAGATTCAAAAAAGTAACATTGAAGGAGTTAATGGAATCTTTGAGTAAAGCCATAAACACTGAGAACCGGAGAATAAGAAAAGAAATAATAAACAAAAATGCATTAATAGAAAGTTCTTTTTCTTTGCCAAAAAGAAAGTTTAATATAAAAGACAAAATAAAAGAGTTACATAGTAGGTTATTCTCCCACTTCAAAAAAAATAATGAGAATAAAAGGGTATCCTTTACTGAGTTCGTTGGGAATAGCAAAGAAGAAAAAATAATTTCATTCTCACCACTCCTACATCTTGAAAACCAGAAGAAAATATGGATGGAGCAGGAAAAACATTTCGATGAAATTTATATATGGTTGAAGGAAACCTATCTAAAACATAATCCTGATCCTTTTGCAGACTTAAAGACAGAGCCAGAAGAAGAAAACAACGAAGCTGGTTCAAAGAAAAACCAAAGAGTTAAAGAAATAAATAAAGATTTTGAGAATCCTGTTGGTGATGAACTTTTTTGATAGTTAAATTCCTATTGCTCTCCATTCAAAAGAATGCCAACCTTCTAAACAAAAATAATCTGGCTTATATTCCCCTGTAACTGTTATTGAAAAAGTATGTATGTCTACTTTCTTGTCAATCATCTTTTTCCAACCTTCAAGAGTTTTTCCTGTGAAAGCATTATCATCTACTAATAAAATAGATTTATACCCATCAAGGACTCTTTTTAAATCAAAATTCTTTTTGAGAACCCTATCGTCTTTTTGATAAAGTTTTTTATAATGTTTAGATAGGATATATAAAACACTTTCTGGAAGAATTGGATATATTTCGTTGAGGGTATTTGCAAGAAATTTACTTCTATTTGGTCTATGTAAAGATGGAAATTCAATTTCTTGACAATTAAAAAAATCAGAAAAATATTTTCCTAAAAAAGAAGTTTTATAGCCCAAATAAGCCACTAAATCAATTTCTAACTTATCAGATTTCATAACGAGGGATATTCTTTCTAAATCTGAAATTATGTCTTTATATTTTAACATAATAAAACCTTAAAACAAGATCATTATAAACTTTATCATGTTCAATAATTAATTAAATAAGATTTATTAAGGAACTTTTCCGAAGTAATTTATGGTTTTAAATAGAATTAACATTTTTGAAAAAATAAGAGAAAGAGAAATAAACGCAGAGATAATTGTAGCTTTTATTTTTATGATAATTTCAGGGCTATACATTTCTTACACATATGGATCTCAAAAACTCATGGAAACTCTTTTTTTCTGGATGTTTCCAGCGTCTATAATGATCTTTTTAACTTTACTTCTTGTAAAGATAATTGAAAGAGTATCTAAACGTAGTAGTTTTTCTGAAGACAGATATCTCGACTTGAGAAATAGAGTTTAAAAATCAAAATCTTTCTCTTTTCCAGTTTTCATATCCTTAATTTTGTATTTTCCGTTCTGAACTTCTTCTTTACCAATAAATATAGTTTTTTGAAATCCGTAAGAGTTTGCATATTCCAAAGCTTTCGAAGGTTTCCCATAATAAATAGACACAATTTTTCTCTGTTCTCTAAGGTTCTGAGCAAGTTTTACAGCTTGTTTGTCCTCACCTAGAGAGACCACTAAGTATTTTTCATCATTAGAATTGAGTTTTGCAATCAAAGAAAGTCTATCTAACCCAAAAGAAATCCCTGTGCTCTGTATTCCTTCAAATTTATAACTTCCCCCTGCAATCAAAGTCTCTTTTATTCCTTTTGTTTTAATTTCAAATATATTTCCATTATAATAACTTAAACCACGAACAATAGTAGGAGAAAACAAAACATTCACACCATAAACACTACAATACTCAATGAGTTTTAAAATTTCATTATAACTCTTGAATTTTGAAAAGTATTTTTCCCCTTTTTTTATTGATTTTAATACTTCTTCTGCCCCTAATTTCTTAAGACTTTCAGCAATCTCTTTTTCAGGAAGTTTATCATATTTGTCTAACTCTTTAAGCACTTGTAGCTTGTTTTTTTCCTTGACTTTATTATCCTCTAGTATCTCGTTCAACAATTGTCTGTTATTAATTAAAATTATAGAACTAATTCCAAGATTATCCAAAACCTCGTTAGCCAAAGCAAGGATTTCTGCCTCATCTTTAATATCTGCACCAATCACATCTACATCGCATTGAACAAATTGTCTCAACCTATTTGCTGCGACAGGCTCATCTCTAAAGACTTCACCAATCTGATATCTCCTGTAAGGAAGTTTCTTATTTTTCATTAATCTCTTCAACTGGAATGTAAACTCATACCGGAGAGCAAGTTCCCTCTTACCCTTGTCTTGCAACTTAAAGATATCAGAAACTGCCTCATCTTCTTTGTTATCTCCTCTGACAAACTGCTCGTATTCAACTATAGGAGTTTCTGCAGGCTCAAAACCATACTTCTCAAAAGCTCCTTCTATGATTCTTCTCACGTCTACTCTTTTCTTAGCTTCTTCGCCAGTAAAGTCCTTAAAGCCTTTAACTATGCCAAGCTTGGAAGAGTTAGCTAAAGGTTCATCCTTTTGTCTTACAGGTTCTGTATTGATTGTCATTTTATTACCTCTTTTGTACGTTCGTCCAAGCTTGGCCAAACGAGGGCGAAAGGAG
>CAYIHJ010000048.1:0-4803 GCA_964363245.1 Candidatus Woesearchaeota archaeon
ATTTCATAGGACTATCTAGAACAGCCTTATGAAATAGTTTCGGGATAACACATATAAAAATTAAGAGAAAACCTTTAAAAACTAATTTTGCTGTGAATTCTAATGACAAACATAATCGATGAAATTGAAGAGAAAGTAAAAGAAGGGGGAGAAGCGATAGAGGAAATAGTTGAAGGAAAAATAGCAATCAAAGGGAAGAAAAAGACTAAGAGCAAAAAGACAGATGAGGGAGAAGAACTTTCTGGAGAAGCTTTAGTTAAGGCAGCAGAAAAAGAATCTTTGACATCTGATATTGAGAGAAAAAAGAAAACTTTACTTGAAAAAGTTGCTAAATTAAAGGGAAAAATTGAAGTAGTAAGTGCTGAAGAGTTAAAGGAAAAGGTTAAGGGAAAGAAAAAAGGAGAGATGCTTGTTCCACTTGAAGAGTATGTAAAATCAGGAATATATCTTGGAACAAAAGTAGTTACTCCTCAAATGAAGCAGTTTGTATATAGAAGAAGGGCAGATGGATTGGCTATATTTAACACAGACATAATTGATGAAAAACTTAAAGAAGGAATAGAATATTTGTCTAAATTTAATGCAAATGAAATAATTCTTGTGTGTAAAAGACAAGCAGGATGGAAGACTGCTGAGATGCTTGGAAGAATAACTGGAATAAGAGTATTTACGAAAAAATATCCTGCAGGAATTTTGACAAATACGCAACTTTCTGAATTTTTTGAAAACGAAATTACAATAGTTTGTGATTCGTGGCTTGACAAGAATGCTCTCAATGATACTCTTAATGTTAAGAAAAAAATTCTAATGGTTTGTGATACAAACAACTTCCCAAAGAATGCAAATCAGATAGTGATAGGAAACAACAAGAGTGCAAGAAGCCTTGGATTAATATTTTATCTTCTTACAAGAGGTTTCTGCAAGGCAAAAGGTATTTCTAGAGATAGTATGCCTGATATAGATTGGTGGACAAGTGAAGAAGAGAAAGGCGCAGAGATGGGCGTGTAATTATATAAAAAGAATCAGATAATCAAAATGAAAATTACATATGATCCTTCTGATGATGTTGGCGGAGGAATTTATGGAATGGGAAAATATGTTGGAAAAATTTCGGCAAGTGAATACAAAAGAGAAGTTCATCCCCAAGATAATCCAAAAAGCAATCTTAACAATCATTCAACTAGGGCAAAGCTAACTCATAGGATAAAGAAAAAATTTAAGGAAAAGTTATCTGAATTGTTAGCACAAACAGAGATATTAGAAGAATGAAAAAATCTTTCAAAAATGGTTTAAGGAAAGCGAAACCTAAAGCAAAAAGATTTATCAACATTATGATTGGGTTGGCAATATTTATTATTCTCATAGGAACAGCGTTTAAGATAAGTTTTCTTTTTGGAATGTTTTTTATCATTGGTTTTGCTCTCTCAATATATAATGGAGATTTGAAAAATAAGCCTTGGAAGCCAATTGCAATATTCATTGGAGCTTTGATAGTCAGAATTGCACTCAATCAGTTTTTTGAACCTGTTCTAACTGCAAAAACGTTAATGGATTTAGGAGTCTCTTTGTTGATTTTTCTATCAATAATTATATTTGGTTGGAAGATTAAGAAGTCTTAAACCACAACCAAGACTTATCTGGTTTTGAACCATAATGGGTTTTTATCAACACATATTTTCCAATCAGTTTTTTTCCATAAAGCTCGAATAAAATTTTACTAGGAGTTTTTTCCAATAAATCATATTTTCCTTTGTCCCAGATTAAAACTTTTCCAGCACCATAATTTCCTTCTGGGATAGTTCCCTTGAAAGTTGCATACTCAAGGGGGTGGTCTTCAACTTCAACTGCAAGTCTTTTAACCTCTTTAGTTAGGGGAGGTTCTTTTGGGACGGCCCAGCTTTTCAAGACGCCGTCCATCTCCAGACGCAAATCCCAATGAAGATGTGACGCGTGGTGTTCATGTATAACAAAAATATTAGTGTTTTTCTTAGAAACCTTCCCTGCCAGTTCTGAAGTCTCTGAGAATTTTCTCTTAGCTTGATAAGTTGTTAGGGACATTTTATACTTATTTTAATATAGTTATTGTTATAAACCTTAATATTAATCTTTTGGGATGGAAATTACACAAGCTGATTATGATTTAATATTTATGAGTGAAGAGTATAAGTCTTTTGTAAGTAAAATTATTAGAGAATATACAGAATTAAAAAACCATGATGAAAATCACTCTTTGTTAAGTTTGATAAATGATGTTAGCGATGCTGGTTTTTGCAGAACAGAAAAATTCATAATAAAATATTCAGGAGAGGGAAGAGGTACACGTAGTATGCTGGAAAATTATTATATAGACATCAGAGTTGCTTTGATAGAAGAATCAGCCAAAAAAGACGCTGTTAAAAAAAAAGCGGGAAGAATCTTACAGAAACTATAGGAAATAATATGATTAACTAGGCAATACCTCTTTAATCTAAAGATTATTTCTTCTTTTGAATATCTTTTAATATCCACATTTAAGGACAATTATTTTTATAAAGTTAATTCTCTATGTTCTCTTATGTCACAAGAAATCTCAACTTTAGTTGATGGTAAAGTTATATTTTCAGTCGCAAATGCCGGCACTTATAAATTAAGTGAGGGGGATAAAGAAAGAGAATATTTTTATGAAGAATATTGTGAAATATTAAAGAATTTGTGGGAAGATTATGTTTTAAAGGGGCAAGTTCCAAGACTTTTAAATCTGCCTCTTTCTAACAAAGGATTAATAGTAGAGACAATACATTGCTTAGCACCAACAACATGGGAATTTCCAAAAGCAACTCGACTTCTAGAACCTAGAGAATAATTAATATATTGGCTAAAATTACATTCTAAAGAAATTAGAGCAAAGGTAGGAGAAAAACAATTTAATTATTTTGATAAAGGATTAGAGGATATTTTGAAAACTCACTTATCTGCTGAAAAAGACTGAATATTATTTCTTCCCGTACTCCGCATTCTTTGCCCGCATTCATGGCAGAATTTTTGCTGTTCGTTAAGAACAGTTCCGCAAGAGCATTTTGTTGTTATAGGCTTCATTTCGATAACTGCCTTGTATCCTGCTTTTCCGGAAACAACCTTTGAAAAGATGTTTGCAAATTCATCTGACCTCTGCAGATTTTCCTGCCCGCTTTGCCTGTCATATATATCGCTCATCTTTTGACACCTTTATTTTAGGTGAGGAAAATATTATTTAAAAAGATTTCTGAGGATTATTAAAAGTTAATTATCGAAATATATATAGCAATTTACTCTTGTTATTAAGTTAAAATGAGAAGAGATTTATTTATCTTATTTCTTGTTTCTGTGGTTTTGATATTATCTGCAACTGTTGTTTACGCCCAATCAATTGATGAGGATATTGAAGGTCTAACTTACAAGGGAGGGGATATTGATGATGTAAATTGCCAAGTTCTAGGTTCTGCTGAATGGTTGGGAAAAGAATGGATTGAATCTTGTCAGTCTTCCGCAACCGCTCTATATACCATTAAAGATTACTCTTCTGCTGAAGTCTCTGTAACAATTGAGGAGTATGGAAAATATTTTGATAACGAGATTTTAGTTGAGTCAATTGAGGACCTTAATAATTGGGATGAGTTTGATTCGTTTGATTATTCCACAATCAAAAACAATGTTTCTCTTATTTATGTTACAAAAAATGATAAAAAACAATCTATGCTTTTCTGGAAGAGCAATAATCATGTTGTTTCAATAATAATTGATGAATTGCCAATGAGTTATTCCGATGACCCTTTGATTGAATCTGTTTTAAGTTCTTATTTAGAAATTTATCCAACAGATAGCGAAGGGGAAATAGCTTCTTGTATAGATAACGACTGGGGCAAAAATGTTTTGGTACTTGGCGAGGCGAACATAGGAGGAAATGGAAAGGGGGATTGGTGCGATTATTCCAAAGGAGAAAACAAAATATATGAAGCTTATTGTGTGAGTGATTCTATTTCTGCCACAGAATTGATGGATTGTCCTTCTGATACTCCTTATTGTAATAAAGGAAAATGTACTTCAGAAAAGCCCAAATGCACTGAAAATGATGGTGGAGAAAATCCTTTAATCCTTGGCACTACTTTCCCATCTAGAATAGCAGATCATCCTGGCAATACAGATTATTGCCGAAAAATATCAACAGGGGGATGGGAAGAAGATGGATGTTCCGGACCCGATTGCAGTCTAAGAGAATTCTTTTGTGTCGAAGGTTCTCCAGATGAACTTTACAATGATTTGCCTTGCCCAAGTAGTTGTGAAGAAGGTGTTTGTGCTAAAATAGAACCTGATGAAAAAAGCGGTCCTGTCGAGATAATAAAATCAGGAAATGTGGAAGTTGGCAACAATGTTTGTAATGGTTGTGCATTAGCAAATAAATGTTATCCGATTGGATATAGAACAGAGAACAAATATTGCGATGAGGAACAATTTTCAGAGCAGAAAGAATCTGATGCTTCTTGCAACAACAATTTTGAATGCTCATCTAATGTTTGTGTTTCTGGGCAATGTGTTGAGAGTGGTTTGATACAAAAAATATTGGCGTGGTTCAAGAATTTGTTTGGTTAGTTAATTGAAATTCTCCTTGAAAGATTAAAAGCAACTTTTATATAAAATTGTTTGCAATAACATCTATAATAAAAATCTTTTGTTTATCTTCCTAAGATTAAATAGGATTATTTTTTGAAGGCTTTGATATAACTTTAAATCTTCTCTGTTTTTTGAGCCCTTTGTATAACCCAAATATTCATCAAGCAGGCCGAATGG
>CAYIHJ010000049.1:0-4627 GCA_964363245.1 Candidatus Woesearchaeota archaeon
TTTGATTTTTCTAAGCTAAAGTAGGGTAGGACATATGTCTGGTGGGAGCACACTAAATTTTACTCCGGTACCAAAGCCAAAAAACTATAATTTTTTATTTTTGCTAATTCTCTTACATCCTTTAAGTTAACAGAAATAATATTTTTTTCAAAATCATAGAACTTTTCAGCATTTCCATCTATTTCATAACTTAAGAGGTTCACCATCTGTGATTGAGAATCTTCCATGGAAATTTGATAATTTCCTATTACTTGCTCTTTAATTTGATGAAGTTCTTTTTCTGTGAGGTTCTTAGAAACCTCATCGAATTCTTGGATAATTAATTTCTTAACCTCTTCCACTTTTTCCTTGGTTGTTCCAACATAAACAATATTGTAAGCATATTCTTTTGTTATTTCAGAACTTCCATGAATAGCATAAGCAAGATTTCTTTTCTCTCTTATTTCTGAGAAGAGTCTTGAAGACAATCCATCTGCCATAAGGGTGTTAAGGATAAGAGCTGCATAACTTTTCTTATCAGAAGATACTGGAACATGATATGCAAAAATAAGATTGGCCTGGTCTATTCCTTTTCTACCCTCTGTCTTTATTTCATTTTTTAAAACAGTTTTAATCTTTTTTACTTTTCCTTTTTCCTTTCCAAAGTTTTTCTCTGCAAATTTTAGTATATCCGCAAATTCAGCATTTCCAACAACAGCGAGAATCAAATTATTTGGAGTATAAACTTCCTTTAGTCTTTTTAGTATTTTTTCCCTTGTAATAGAATTCATGCTCTCATAAGTTCCAATAATATTTGTTCCGAATGGCTTTTCATACAAAAAGGAATGCATTTTGTCCATAACATACACTCGTGGGTTATCTTTTCTCATTTTTATTTCCTCAAAAATAACTTTTCTTTCTTTTTCCATTTCATTTTTGTCAAATAGGGAATTTTTCAACATATCACTCAATACATCAAGGGCAACCCCAAAATGTTTAGCAGGCATCTTACACCAATAAGCAGTTATCATATTGTCTGTAAACCCATTTAAATCTCCCCCTCTCTTTTCTATTTCCTCTGCTATCTGTTTACTTGTTCTCTTTTTTGTTCCTTTATACAACATATGTTCTATAAAGTGTGATATCCCTTTTTCGTGTTCTTCTTCGTTCAATCCCCCGCATCTTACTGCAAAAGCAACACTTACAACCGGAATATCTCTCTTCTCAAATAAAATAGTCATACCATTATCAAGAACTTTTCTGTAAAATTCCGGTTTCATTTTATAAAAAAAGCACTAAGACTTTATAAATTTTCCACTAGTTTTATTACATCAAGAAGAAATAATATCCGGCTCTGGCCCCTAACAAAACTACTGCAACCAAAAGCCATATCCACCATCTTGATTTGGGAGATTCGGAAGAATCAGACATTTGTGTCGGCTGTTCTCCTTTATCTGGTGGAACCTGTTGCTGTATCTGAACAGTTGAAGAATTCTGGGTATTTTGAACCTGTGCCATTTTATTTAAATTATAAGTAGTTCGCCAATTATATAAATTTTTCGTAGAAAAATTTATTTTACTAAATAAAAACTTATTGAGTGAAGCAAAGATATCTTTCTCCACCAACAACAAAATCATCTTTAATCTTAAAATTATTGTTGATGAAATCAACAATCCATTTTCTGCTTGTCTTGAATTTCTTTCGCTTAACCATGCTTTCAACAGCAAAACTTAAGACTATTAAATCCACAGAAGGTATCGTTTCCTTTATCAGTTTTAATGAATAATTATTTTCCATTATCTCGAGGGAATCAATTGTCTTGAATAAAAAGATAACTTTTGGTTTTTTAGTTCCGTTAATTATTTCTTTTATTTTATCTAACTCAAATAAGCTTAAATGAACAATTTTTCCTTTCAATTTTTCCTTTTCAAAGTAATCATTTGTAATATCAACTAATTGGCCAATCGCCTCTATTCCTATATAATCAACATTTACCCCTATTTCCTTGAAAAAACCTTGGCTGAATCCATTAATTCCAGCACCTAAATCAATAACACTAACTCTTCCTTTGAACCTGGATAATATCTTTTGATATATTTCTTTGTAATATGGAAGCCTTTCTCTTGTAGAAAGGTGTTTTCTCAAAATCCACTCTTCAGATTTATTCTTTGGGGAAAGGAGTTTTGAGCTTGTGAAGGAAGAGAAAACCTTATGTAATAACTCTCTTGTTAATTTTATTTTTTCTTCGTCTAGTTTATTCCCTTTATCAAACTTCTCGAGAGCCATTTTGACATCTATCTCTGGGAGTTGTGAAAATTCTTTCTTTTTTGTTATCTCTTGTATAATCTTTTCTCTATCCATTACTTTTTTAAAAGTCGCGAGACTTAAAAGCTTATTCAAGATGGCATCAACAAACCAATCTCCTTTTTATCAAAAAGCAGAATCAATGTTTCTAAAAGCACAAACAGATGAAGAAAGACTAAGATGGCTTGAGGAAATGATAAAGGAATGTCCTAAACACAAATCTGCTGAAAAAATGCTTGCAAATCTTAAAACAAGATATATAAAATTAAAGAAAAATATGGAGAGAAAGAAAAAAGTCTCAAAAGGAAGATCGGGAAAGCAAGGAATAAAAAAAGAAGACTTACAAGCAGTAATAATAGGAAAAACAAATGTGGGAAAATCTTCTCTTATCTCTGCTCTTACAAAAATTAATCCACAAATATCAGAAATTCCTTTTACAACAAAATTTCCAATGATAGGAATGCTCAACTATAATAATGTAAATATTCAACTTGTAGAGGTTCCTGCAATAGAATCGGAATATTATGATAGAGGATTGGTTCACACAGCTGATTTAGTAATAATTTTAGTAGATAAACCAGGACAAATTGAAGAAATAAAAAATAAAATAGAGGGGGTTAATGGGAACATTATTATTGTTATTAATAAAATAGATATTCTCAGTCAAAGTGAAAAAAGGAAATTAGAAGCAACGTTAAAAAGCAAAAAATTAAACGCGATTATGATAAGTGCAGAAACCGGGGAGAATTTAGAACAACTTAAAGAAAAAATATTTACTGGCTTTGGAAAAATAAGAGTATTTACAAAAGAACCTGGAAGAATAAAGTCAGATAAACCAGTAATTCTGGAACAAAATTCAACAGTAAGAAAAATTGCTGAAAAAATCTTTAAAGGTTTTTCCAAAAGTATAGTTGAAACAAAAATCTGGGGGCCATCTTCTAAATTTTCTGGGCAAAAGGTAGGATTAGATCATATACTGAAAGATTTGGATGTTGTTGAATTCAAGACCAGATGATTTACAAATAAATCACTTCCAAGTTTTTCTTATCGGAGCTATCACTTTCTCAATATATTCTGCAACCATATTTTTCAAATCTAGAGGGTGGAGAGCTCTTTTTATGAAATCACTTTCCAAATCATAATAAGAATTATATGAAAGATCTCCACCAAACTTTTTAGGACGACTTATTTCTATTTTTTCAAATCTTGGAAACAAGACTAATCGACATATTCCTAAAATCGGATTTTCTTCTGCAATTCCTTCTGGACAATAAGCCTTATTTATTTACTCTTTTATTGTTTTAAAAGAATCTCTTATAGAAATCATACTATCAGGAACAGAAGAGGACATTTTCTCTCCAGGTCCCTTTAAGGAAGGAAGAATTCCCGTATGGACAAAAACTACTTTCTTGGCGAAGCCAATCTTAGAGAATAACTCCAATCCCAAAGCATGAATCTTTCTTTGATCAAGCCCCCCAACAACCATATCCAAATCCAGTGCTTTTATGTCCTCAATCTGCATAAGAGGATAAATTATTTGAGATATTTTTGCATTTTCCAAATCTCTCGCAATCATTTGCATGCTTCTTACTCCTCTATTAACTGTTGTATCTAATGCCATAATCATAACATCGTTAATGTAGTCTTCCTTCCTCTGAAAATCAGTCCCTTTCACAAATCTGGCCTTGGACAGTCCGGCAGCTTTCATTCCTTTTTCCCAAGATTTCATTTGCTTCTCCAGAAAATCCCAATCTCCTTTCTTATTCAGCCAAGCGTGCCAGTTTGCAAGCAATACAATTACGTCAATTCCTGCCTTTTGAAAATCAAGAAGTTTTGTTATAGTTACTAGGTGTCCAAGGTGAATTTCTCCAGATGGTTCGTAACCACAATAAACTCTCAGCCCTTTCTTGTTTAGGATAAGATCCAATTCTTCTTTATTCAAAACTTCAACAGAATTCCTTACTATCAACTCTTTTTTTCCGTTAATATTCATCAATTTTAAAATGAAAGATAATTATTAAATGTTTTTATCTGAAATAATAACTGGAAAACCTGTTGTCAAAATTAAAGATAACGCCGCCCGTTAGTGTGGGTTCACTGGCTGGTGCTGATTCAGTGGGTGCAGGCATTGGTTCTTGGACAGGTTCTTGCGGCTGTTCTATAGGTGGTATAAATTCTCCCGGAGGAGGTGTTATCTCTCCCTGATAAGGCTGCTGGAATTCTTGTGGGGGTTGCTGATATTGCTCCCTTACTCCCCCGCAATCTTCAGGACAGGCATAAGAATGTGAACTTTCAAATTCGTCGCAAATTCCGTCAGGACATTTTTGCCCTTCATTTTGCCTA
>CAYIHJ010000050.1:0-4564 GCA_964363245.1 Candidatus Woesearchaeota archaeon
TTATTTTTTTATAGCTACTTTCTAATACTTACGCATTTCCGAAGTTATTTGTTAAATAAGTTTTCAGTAGTTAATTTTGCATTAACAAGATTCTTTCCTAGCTCCGTCAGTTCTATAGTTACGGAGCTTTCTTCTATTAATTGAATCATTTCTTTTCTGTCCTTTAATGATTTGAATGCGTTTTGTTGTTCTTCTGATAGTATATTATATTCTAAAGGCAAGAGCTCAAGAAAAGATTCTTCACTAGTTTTTTTTGAAATTCCTTCTTTGTCACCATTAAAGATTAACTTATCATTTTTTATTTCTATCAAACCTTTTTTCTTCAAAACTCCTATTGAAGCCTTCAATTCATCATCAGAAAGCTTACTTTCCTTTCCCGCTTCTTTCAATTCTATTATTCTTTTTTCGTTGAGGATATGCAAAAGTCTTCTTTCCGGCAATCCTTTTTTCCTATATAATGCCCCATTGACTCCAACATCAATTATACTCTTTTTTTCGTATATTAATTTAAGAATCCCTTTGTTTTGCAGATATGTAAGAGATCTCGTTACGGATACTTTGTCAAGATTTGCCTTTTTGCAAATATTTTCTACTTCTTTTTCATCTATATAAGGCAAGATTCGTCGTTCATTAGGACTAAGCTTTTCTATTATCTTTAAAATATCTGACTTCATAATAATAAGAATAACTTATAGGTTAAAAGGATTTTGTTTTGGATTACCTATAATTGTTTAGTCATAGAAGTAGGCATGCCAATAACTAATCCAAGAGCACGTAAATTGTAGTTATCTCTTTTGTGATTTTCCTGCCAGAAAGTCATTTGGAGTTTGTTTTTCTTGCATATCTCTATATTTTGCGCCAGTCTTGCAAGTATTTTTGTCCTCTCTTTTTTGTCTGACGACACGATTTCATCCAAATTTATTCCTATTACCACATCTTTCTTTTTGGCTAGTTTAGCTAACACGTGATTAAATCCAGAATCTCTTTGTTTTATTCTATCTTTTCTTCCTTTTAGTTTTATGAGAAGAATGTTAATTTTTTCCTTTTCAAGAACTTTTCTGTTCATTTCATCGCTTCCAGAGAAAATTATTTTTATATCTCCTTTTTGCGCTTCTTTTATCTTATTCCTTGCTTTTTGAAAATCTTCTTCTTGAATAAGAATGTAGTCTTTCATGAGATAAAGAGAATTCTAATGTTTATAAAAATTAGGTTAATTACCCCTTTGATAATGTTATAAATTCTTCTTGAGCAAATTGTAAAACTCTATTAGAATATTCTTGCCCTAAAGGAGTAAAACGATAGTTGCTATTATCTTCCCCAATCCTAATTTTTTCTGCAAATTTTTCATTAATTAAATCTAATGCACTATTCAAGACATCAGCCTTAACAAACTCCATATAATTAACTCCATCTACTATATTTTTTGAAAGAAGATGTAATGCTCCTAAAACCTTTCCATCTATGTTTTTACCCATAACCTATTTCTGTTATTATGGTATATAAAAATAATGATAATGGGTTGTATATTTTATCCACTTATTATTGTCCCTTTAAATTTTCTTTTGTTAAGTAAATTATCTAGCTGAGACATGTCTTTTCCAAGAATATATGTTGTTATTTTATTTTTCATTATTATCTTTGCCGCAGTTTGGTCAAGAACAAAATGTTGTCCTGGCTTGAATTTCATTTTGTTTGTTATTTTATCAAAATCTTTCCAAGATATCTTTGGTATAAATTTTGCATCCTTGTGTTCTTTTGGATTTTTATTATATAATCCAGAAACATCCGTTAAGTTAATGAATTTAGAATTGAATTTTTGTGCTATTTCTGCAGAGGTTGAATCAGATGTTTGGTTTGGTTTGTATTCAAGAGCCCCACAAAAAATTATATCCCTATTTTTAATATATCTCTTCACGGCCTTCATAGTATGTGGAATTCCCATTTCTTGGTTGTATTCGAAGAAATAACTCATAAATCTGGCATTCATTCTTGTTGCAGATATTCCAGCAAAACTCTGAAAATCAGAATTTATTCCAGAATCCTTAAGAGCACTAATATATTTTCTCGCAATACTTCCCCCACCACAAACAACGATAAACTTGTATTTATTGGTGTTTTTTATTAGGGTTTTTTTGAATTTATCAAGAAAATTTACATCAACTTCGTCTGGAATTATTAAGCTTCCACCAAGACTTAAAACTATCACGTCTTTTTTCATTTTTGTCTTATATATAAGATTAAATTTGTTTTTATATTTTGCCTAATAATTAATTAGCTTTTTTTCTCATAAATTCTTTTAATGAACTTTTTTTCTACAAAATAGTAAAAGGAAAAGATTAGGAATTGATTTACAAAAGCTATAATTAAACCATACAAGGATCCATAGAAAATTGCAATAGCGTATGCTTGAAGGTGTCCAATCCCATACATCAGATTGCTGAAATATTTATAGGGTCCTGTGACTACAAACTTAGAGATTTTTCTCCCTAGGAACATATCTTTCCAATAATAAATATCTATTGATACAACTTTTGTAGCCCATATCTTTATTACGAAACCGATGATAAATAATATTGCTGCTATAGTAAATAAAAATTCTTTGCCAATAAAACTAAATAAATTTCCTGGAGTAGATGAAGCAATGTACCCTATGCTTACTGCGTTATTAAAAAATAGAAAACCAATCAACCCCTCATAAGCAAGATATCCTTTTTTCTCTCCACCGCATTTTTTAATAAACCAATGACGATAACCATTTTTTCTTAGGACTAAGAATATGAAACCTAGATATATGGTTTCTGTTATTAGATAATATGAAATAGCTAAATTGAAATTATAAGTTTGATAAGTAATAAGATAAATGTAAAACGCAAGAGAAGAAAGAATAGCTAAGGTTCTTATTTTAGTGGCGTGTTTTGGTATGTAACCAGCGATGGAAATTAAGAGAATAATAAAAAGATGAATTTTCTTAAAAAGTAAAGCAAAAATATTTTCTTTAGCCATTACTATAGTCTTTCTCTTCTAGGTATTAAAAGGTTGGGGGCAACTAAAGATTATTAATAATAGGTGATGGAACTCTATAATCAAATTAGCATAAAGTTTTTAAATAGAGTTTCTTTTAGTTTTTAATGGCAGATAAAACAAGGCTTACTATAACAATACTTGTTGTTCTCGTAGTTGCTCTCGCAGCATTTGTTTTGTATTCTTTCGTAATACAACCAACCATTGATGGGTATGCTGTACAAAAACAGACAGAGGGAGTGCAGATTGCGGTTAATACAATTTTGGCACAGATTCAACAGAATGGGTTTGTTCAGATTCCAATAGGATCTAATCAGACTTTGGTTTTGGTTCCATACACCCAACCACAACAGCAGCCTCTAGCGCAACCAGTTCAATAGTAAATCTTAGATAGTAAATCTTGGATGGTAATCTAATTAAGTTAGTTTGAGGAATTGGAATAATATTTATAAAGTTGTTTTTCTTATTTTGCTTATGAACAAGAGGCTCTCACAAGTTTCAAATGACGAGCGGTCTACGTCTTCTCTTTTGGGCCAACGTAAAGGATTGTCTGAGGTCGTAACAACGCTTATAGTCATTCTTCTTGTGCTTGTTGCAATAGGAGTTGTGTGGGTTGTTGTGAGTAATATACTTGCTCAAGGTTCAAATCAAATTGGATTAGAGCAGTTTTCAATTGATGTTAATTTTCTTAGGGCATCTATATCTGGTGATAACTTGACTCTCAGTGTAAAAAGATTTGTGGGTCAAGGGAATATGACTGGACTAATGTTTATAGTAAGTGATGGATTGAATAGTGAGAGCTTTACTATCGGCGGGAGTTTCACAGTCTTGCAGGAAAAAACTTTTGTGGTTACTCTGACAACTCTAAATCCTAATAATATAAAGACTGTTTCTGTTGCACCTACCTTCATAAGAAATGGAGAAGATGTCTCAGGTGATGTAACTGACATATATACCTTCGGTGGAGGTGCTTCTGGAAGTGGAAATGGAAATGGAGCTGTTTGTGGAAATAATCAATGTGAATCAGGAGAAACTATAGCTAATTGTCCTTCTGATTGTACTGTGGGGGGAGGAGGATGTGATCCGGCTTGTACTAGTCCCCCTGATACTTGTACAAATGGAATATGTGTTCCTCCAAACTGTGGTCCAGAAAGTCAGGCACAAACATGCGGGACATGGGTATGCTCAACAAAAGTAAACAATTGCGGACAGATAATCTCTTGTGGAACATGTAGTGTTCAGCAGATGTGTAATCAGGGAACAGGTCAATGTGCGCCAATAACACCAATTTTAGGAACGGTTTATTCTGTCTGGCCAACAGGAGTGGCAGTTTATTTGGATAGTGAAGATCTTCCAATTGATAATGTATATTCTGGATATTATGCTAAGTTCCTTCCCCCAAGTCAAGAAAGTGAATGTTTACTTGTGGATGATTACTTGTTACCTCAGCCACCCCAGACAAAAGCAATAATTAGATTACAGGCAACTCAGACTAGTGTGGTTGCTAATGATAGTATTGAATTGTGGCCAACTTTTGCTTCTT
>CAYIHJ010000051.1:0-4403 GCA_964363245.1 Candidatus Woesearchaeota archaeon
ACAAGACTTCACTCGGTTATAATGTTTTCTTTAACACAGGAACTGATGAGCACGGACAAAAAATATATCAAAAGGCAATTGAAGAGGGTAAAGATCCACAATCCTATACAGATGAGTATGCGGAAAAATTCAGAAGTTTAAAGTCAGCGCTAAACCTTTCATATAACAACTTTATCAGAACAACGGACAAAAACCACAAAAAGGCAGCCCAAGAAATCTGGAATCGATGTTTTAAAAATGGATTTATCGAAAAAGGAGTTTATCAAGCCAAGTATTGCGTCGGTTGCGAACTTGAAAAACAAGACTCAGAATTAGAAAATGGAATATGCCCGGTCCATCCTAATTTAAAGATAGAAAACATTGAAGAAGAAAACTATTTCTTTAAATTTTCTAGGTTCCAAAAGCAACTACTAAAACATTACAAAGACAATCCTGCATTTGTAGTCCCTGCCAATAGACTAACTGAAATTGAAAATTTTGTTAAAAGTGGGTTACAAGACTTTAGCATCTCTAGACTTAAAGAAAAAATGCCTTGGGGTGTCCCAGTTCCTAATGATGATAAACATGTTATGTTCGTTTGGTTTGACGCCTTGACAAACTATATTTCAGCCCTAGGCTGGCCTGAAAATACAGAGGTGTTTGAAAAGTTTTGGGGAACTGTTAAGAGACCAAATGCTCTACAATTTGCAGGGAAAGATAACCTACGACAACAGTCCTCAATGTGGCAAGCAATGTTAATGGCTACGGATCTCCCACCAACAAGACAGATTTTTATTCATGGTTTTATAACCTCTGACGGCCAAAAAATGAGTAAAAGTTTAGGTAATGTTATTGATCCTATTGAATATGTAGATAAATATGGAACTGATGCGCTCCGCTATTATTTACTGGCAAAGATTAATCCAGTCGATGATAGCGACTTCACCAAAGAAAAGTTTGAGGAGATTTACAATGCAGACCTTGCCAATGGACTTGGTAACCTAGTTTCAAGGGTTGCAAGACTTTGTGAGAAATCCGAGTTTGAGTTTAAATCAAAAGAAACAAAACTATATCCAGAAGTTGTTACAGCAATAGAAGAGTTCAGATTTGATACAGCACTTAAGTTTATTTGGGAGAAAGTTACACTTGTAGACCAAGAAATAAATAAAAATGAGCCATGGAAATTAGAAGGAGAAGTACTTAAAAAAGAATTGCAAAAGTATATTGTTGAAATTGCAGAGATAGCACTTAACTTAAAACCATTTATGCCAGAAACAACAAACAAAATAGCTAGAATATTTTTAAATGATAATATAAAGATGGCTGAACCATTATTCCCCAGAATTAGCTAACAATCCTCTAATTTCAGAGGGTGAAGCAATTATTGACTTATCTATTTCAATTTCTAATTCAATTAAAGTTGTAGGTTTTTGCCTAAAGAAAACTGGAATATCCCTCGCAACAGCAAATCCAATTTCAAGACAGGCCGACGTACCAAAATGTCCTTCGTGGTTATCAACGTATAAAAAATTGGATATAGAAACATCATTTAAAAAACTGTCTTCAATTTGTCTAACTGTCATATAACGCTCTGAAGGTAATGGCCTAAAGTTATTTTTATTTACTCTATAAATCATTCCTTTTGGTATTAATAACCATCCTTTTACAGGTTGCAGGACAGTAATTCCATGGTCGTTAAATTCTTCAATTGTCCTATCTATTTCTGGTTTGAATTTACCATAACTTCCAGAGATACAACATTTTAATTCTTGATCTTTCATACTAAGCGTATTTTAGCGTTCTATCTGCTAAAATACTATTTGGATGAGGAAATTTATAATAAACCACGAAAAACAGGTCCTTCGATTTTTTGAAATTGTTCCAGGGTTTTTTTCTTGGAATATGATCCTTCTTCCCTACTGGGGTATATTTTTGTTTCCCAACTTTGTTGCCTATTTTGTTTTGTTGTTTAACGTTTACTGGTTCTATCAATCATTCTTGATTGCCATAACCTCAATTATTTCTCATACTAAAATTCAGGCAGCAATTGGATATGACTGGGTAGCAGATTTAAAAACCTTTCCAGACTGGGAAAAAGTACACAATGTTGTAATTGTTCCTACTTATAAAGAACCACTCCATATCCTTGAGAGGACAATTAACTCTCTTTTAAGCCAAACGCTTCCAACAAAGATGATTACAGTTATTCTTGCTATGGAAGAAAAAGAACCGATTGAAGATAGAGATGAAAAATGGAAAGTACTTACAAAAAAATTTGGGGACAAGTTTGGTAACTTTTTAAGAACTAACCATAAACTTGTAAATGGTGAGGTCATCGGTAAAGCTTCAAATGAAAAGTTCGCTGCTGTTTGGTTTAGAAAAAATTACATAGGTAAGCAAAGCTTGCCACTTCGTGGTAAAAATAAGCTTGACATGAATTACCTAACAGTTACAAGTTGTGATGCAGATCATAAATATCACCCAAACCATTTTGCCTGTCTTTCGTTTAAATTTTTAGATAGTCCAACAAGATATAGACACTTCTGGCAACCTGCTGTTATGTTTTACAACAACATTTGGGAGCTTCCTGCAATCACACGGGTTCCAAATACTTTTGGATCCATCTGGAATCTTTCCCAACTTCCAAGAAAAGATAGACTCATAAATGCTCAAAACTATTCACTTTCTTTTAAGCTTCTTGATGAAGTTGGCTACTGGGATGCAGACAAAATCCCTGAGGATTGGGGAATATTTTTTAAAGCCTATTATCAAGTTAAGGGTGGCCTTGAGGTGGAACCAATATACCTTCCCCTTCATGCCGATGCAGCACAATCAACAACTCACTGGAAAACAATGAAAAACCAATATGAACAGTACAAACGTTGGGCCTGGGGAACCTCTGATGATTCTTGGATCATTAAAAACTATTTAGTAGATAGGGATATACCATTCTGGGATAAAACAACACGAGTCTTGCACGTTATTTGGTCACATTTCATGTGGCCGGTTAACTGGTTTATAGTAACTATTGGACTTACTCTTCCAACACTTATTAATCCTGCTTTTGGTAGAACAGCACTTGGATACATGGTTCCAAAAATGTCCTCCATTATATTGACAATGTCCTTAAGCTTTTTCTTCGTTCTGTTTTTTGTTGATAATGTTTATAAACCAAAAAGACCAGAGGGGGTATCAATCTGGAAATCTATACTTATGCCATTTGAATTTATCCTAATGCCTATTGCTGGATTTTTCTTTTCTGCTCTTCCTGGTCTTGATGCCCACACAAGATTAATGCTTGGTAAGTATATAGAGTATAAGGTGACGGAGAAGGTATAATTTATTAATGGAATTAAGTGAGAGTGTTCAAAACTTACCAGTTATTAATGAGGTAAAAGAAGCAGAGACTGCGGATGCGGTGTTTCCTACCGAAAAGCCAACTAAGGTCAGTGATTGGAAACGATTTATTCGAAAAAATATTCCTGATTTTAAAGGAAACATTAATGGAGCAGCCAAGCTAATGTTTGCTTTTCAAAAAGGAAGCGAATATATATATAATAAATTTTCTCCAAAATTTGGAGCATTCAAAAGGCCTGATATCATTATTGTACTAAACGAGGCAAAAACAGGTGGAGCTGTAGCTGCATCAATTCCAGACGATAATAAAATATTTATAGGTAGAAGTTTTTTGGAAGAAAATTCAGTTTATAAAGCCAACTCGTATTCCGAAATTGTAAAGCAAGATGGAACTGTCGCGTTCAAAGGAAAACTGAGTGACTTTTTTGGAATTACTGGGGTTGAAGAAACCCATCACCAACTTTTTAGTCAAATTAAAAATAATAATGAAAAACCTCTCGATCCTAATAGGATATCTGCTGATGAGTATGATGCTCAAGAAACCGAGTATAGGGCTCTCAGGTGGCAAAAGGAATATGCCGTAATTAGTAAAATGTCACAACCAACCATATCATTATTAGAAGATAGACTAAAAAATGCACAGAAAGTTAGATCAAAAGGTTTGGATAATTCATCAGTCAAATAATTATTTGATTTTATGAATATATGCTAGAATTATATCAGAATGAGGCGCTTATGGAACAAACTTATTTCAATTATTGATACTCCACTTTGGCTTGAGTTCTTTTTTGTCTTTCTTCTAATACTTAGAATTCCCTCGTTTTTTGAACCATATTATTATGGTGATGAAATGATTTATCTCGCAATTGGTGAAGGAATTAGACAAGGAATACCACTTTACCTTGGTTTACATGACAACAAGCCTCCACTTCTTTATATAACTGCTGCAATTGCGGGCAATCTATTTATTTTTAAGGCAATATTAGCATTTTGGAACTTGCTTACTGTCTACGGATTTTGGAAACTCGTTAAACATCTATTTCCTAAAAATACAAAGTTGCAAAATA
>CAYIHJ010000052.1:0-4370 GCA_964363245.1 Candidatus Woesearchaeota archaeon
GACCTAGTCTACGATTATGTCGGGTATTAAGAGTTTTTAAAGGTTTTTACGAGGATGTATTGGGGCGTAAGAGGGATCTGAATCTCCTTTGAAACGGAACCCTAAAATTACTAAATATTTTTAAATAGTAGTTACTATTAGGATCTAATGAGGGGAGCGAAATCTGTTATAATAACAAAACTCTTGTTGTTGTAGTTGTCTATCTAAAGTAAGGGCAGAAATGTCCTTGCTCCCCATCATTTTCCTTAAAAAATTTCTTATAATAAACTATAAAAAGGAGCTTTTGCTCTGTAAAATCACTTTAGACAGACAAGAGATAACAGATAGTTTATTTCTTGTAGCTTAGAGCAAAAAGAAGATGATTAGTTTATCACTTTTACAGATTGGAAATTATACTTACTTAGTAAGCGACACAGAAAGCCCTAAAGAATTAGAGTGTGAATGTCCAAACAATATTCATAGTCAAAATTTCTTTAAAAAGCTTTGTGTGACGAAACATAGAGTTGAAAGGAGGTTACACAAAGAAAAATATGCAAATTGTTAAACAGCAGACTTACTCCAAATGTAAGTTCCTCTTTAATGATAAAGAATGGAATAATTGTAAATTAACAGGAACTCAAGACTTTTTTGGTGGAGATTATCTGATAAAGGTTATCAAACCATCAAGAAAGACAAGAGCCAAAGCTATTTTGTTTGATAAGGGAGATTATGTAAAATCTTTGAACAAAACACAAACAGAAATTGGCTCTGTTGAAGTTATTCCATTTTTCCAATTCCCAGAGGGATATAAGATAAGTAATGGAAATCATAAACTTATTTTGGATATTCAGTTGGATTCTAATGTTAAGTCGGTAGTTTTTATGGAAAAGGAAAGGAAACAATCCTTTGACAAATTTAAGATCGATTTACAAAGTTTCTTACTTGATCCAAGATTAGAAAATAAAAAGCCATTTATTTTTCTTGATCCAAGAAGTAAGCATATCAGAGAGAAGATTGAATTTGCTCTGAACTCTGGAATAAGGGAATTTATCTTTAGAGGTGGAAAATACAAGAATCTGAAGTTTTGGGTAGGGATAATAGCAAAGATACACCTTGAAAAAGGGAATGTCTTTATTTCAATTCCTAAGAGATATGACAACGATACTAAGATCTCTTATGCTAAGCCACTAATAGACTTCGGTGCTGATTATGTCTTTCATCAGGCATTTCAACAGCCACCATTAGATCAGCTTAAGCAGAACATTTTGTATTTGGGAAATGGTTTCAAATATTTTAAAAATTTAAACCAAGATAATGTAAAAAACTATCTTGAGAAGAGTTTTACGAAAGTTTTGGATAAAACCATTACCGATAACAAAGGTAAGGAATACGCATTAAGCCGAGTTATCTCTATTAACACAGCACCTAATTTAATTAAGGTTGTTGTGATTTACGAAATCTTGGACACACTTTAAGGCAATTTCTTTTTGCTTTATAGGATCGTTTTTTATTCTGGGGGAGTTGAGCCAGACTTCATAACTCAACTTCCTCAATTTATTTTCAATTTGATTTACTTGTTTTCTCTTGATCTTCTTTTGTTCCTTTAATCTTTCAAGGGCTATTTCAGAATACCAAAGAGTATTTACTTTTTTAGTGTATTCTTCATCAGAAATCATTTTTTCTTACCCTCTTTTTTATTGAGTTTCTTTAATCCAACTCTCAAAAATGTTTCTTCATTTAAATCTAAAAATTCTGCTTCATCTTTTGGAATCCAAATAATAAAACTTTCTCTTGATTTTACAACTTTTTTTGTAAATACGGAGTGAAACTCTGCTGTAACTCCCTCTTGCTTTGACATAGTAAAACTATGTATAGCATAGTTATAAATTTATGCCTTTTTAGAAATCTGTATTAAATCAAGCCACTTATTCACACCGAGTTTTAATTCAGGTAGAGCCAATTCATAAGGACACTTTCCGAGTGCTTGATGTTCTCTTATGAAGTTGTAGTAAATCTCAAAACCTTTCATTAAAGCATTCGCAGAATTTATGGTCTTGAAACCTCTGAATGTCTTAGTCCTTGCTCTTATGCTGTTGTGCATTCTCTCAACCTTGTGATTAAAGCCCTCATCTTTAAGTTGCGTAACTTTGTTGTGTTGAACTAATCCTCTTTGGAAATTGTGATAACCTGCAACATTCTTTACGGCTCTCTCGTATGCCGTATATCCATCAGTTGTATAAATTGAAATTTGATTACCTGTTTTGTTCTTAGCATTTTGTAAAACTCTTTTGATTTCTTTTTGTCCTCTCTTTTTTACAAAATTTGAAGAAACCATATATCTTGTTTCAGTATCAATACTATCAATAAACCAACTTCTTTTCCCTTTGGTTTTAAATTCCATTTCATCAACTTGAAGTTCTCTACCACAATTTATTTTCAGTTTGTTAGTAAAGCTGTGAATCATCTTAGAATACTTCACAATCCACCTTAGTATTGTTCTGTGGTCTGAATTGTGTGGATAGAATGCTTTAAGGTGTTCCTGAACTTTTCTTGTAGAAATCCCTCTATAAAACAAATCTAAACATAGAGTTACTTTTTGGGGTGTATTTCTCATTCTGAAAAAGCCGTCATCTTGAACAAAGGAAAATCTGCAATTCTTACAGAAGTATCTCTGTATTTTTCCTCTGTTCTCGGTTTGTCTTTGTCCTCGTTTTTTTGTATTCTCGCCTTTACACTTTGGACAGCTTATCGTATTACTTATCATAATATACTATAGGTATATAGAGTATATAAACATTATGGTAGTATATGAGCATAGTAAAGTATTTAAAGAATAAATTCTATTAATAGATATGTCAAAAAAAGAGATTAAGGTTTATGAGTGTAAGTGCGAAAGATGTAAGCACGAATGGATAACGAGAAGCGAAGATTCGCCTATTGTATGCCCTAAGTGTAAGTCGCCTTATTGGGATAAGCCACTAAATATTAAAAAGAAATAGAATGAAAAACATACCTACTTTCGTAAAGTGGGCGGGTGGTAAGAAACAACTCATAGAGCAGTTTAAACCATTCTTCCCAGAAAAAATAGAAAGATACTTTGAGCCATTTGTAGGTGGTGGAGCTATTGCTTTCTTTCTTTTAAAGAATCACCCAGAAATAAAAAAGATATTTCTTTCAGATATAAATGAAGAACTAATAACAACTTATAGCGTTATTAAAAATGACCTTGAAGAATTGATAAAATTGTTAAAAGAGTATAAAGCAAAGCACGACAAAGAGTTTTATTATGAGATTAGATCCCAAGATGTCAAAACTTTAAGCAAAGTTCAAATAGCAACTCGTTTTATTTATCTAAACAAAACTTGTTTTAATGGTTTGTATCGTGTGAATAGCAAGGGTGGTTTTAATGTTCCTATGGGCAAATACAAAAATCCTCTAATATGCCCAGAGGCAGATTTAAGAGAAATCTCAAAGTTCTTGAAAAAAGACGATATGAAAACAGGTCAATTCTACGACGCTGTAAAAGAAGCTAAGAAAGGAGATTTCATTTACTTTGATCCACCTTACTATCCTTTAAAGCGCGATAGTTTTACAACCTATACTAAGGATAAATTTTTAGAAAAAGAGCAAGATAAACTAAAAGAAGTTTTTAGTCAGTTAGATAAAAAGGGTTGTAGGGTTATGCTTTCAAATTCCGATACAACATTCATTAGGGATTTGTATAAAGGTTACCCCATCAATATTGTCAAAGCAACAAGAATGATAAATCGTGACGCAAAGAATAGAGGTAAGATAAATGAAGTTGTTATTACAAACTATCCAATTAAGAAGATTCAGGCAACCTTAAGAAACTAAGAGGTAAGGTATTGAAAAAATAATGACAACCAACTGACTTAATGTAATCAAAAGTGTCTTTGTTTCTTTCTTGATTAAACCAATCATTCAAGACATAAGCAAACTCTACTTGGATATTTGTGCCTTTAAGTAAATTCATATATTTTTTCTTCTTGAAATCACAGGTTTGTAACTTCTCATCTACCGAGCCAGATCCATATTGGAATTTCTTTTCAATAATAAATAGAGTATTATGAGAAAGAATTAAGATCGCCTCATCAGGCAATAACTTTGAGGAAGCCCTTTCTTTCCAATTTATATTATGCTTAGAGAGTAAGTTTCTGTATAGGTCACCTTTCTGAAACATCTCTGCGACCTTTGTGCCTTTGAAATACACCTCGTCGCCCTTTACTACATAACCTTTTATTTTTCTGAACACATCTTTTAGGTCTGTATCCCTTTCAAACTTCAAACCTGTTTTATTTGTATTAGCCCCACCAAACCCACCTTTAATCATAAAAAGAATAAGATTTTGGGATTTTTAAGGAGATCCCTTT
>CAYIHJ010000053.1:0-4210 GCA_964363245.1 Candidatus Woesearchaeota archaeon
TATTTTGATTTTTCTAAGCTAAAGTAGGGTAGGACATATGTCTGGTGGGAGCACAAAGTTTTTCCATTAGTAAGATTTATAAGTAAAATTCTTCTTTTTTGATTATGAAATCTGATGAAAATAAGTCTCAGAATAATAAAGGTGTTAATAATAATGATATTCCTGAGATGAATTTGGATAACAAATATTCTGATAAAAAACAGATTCTCCCTGCTGACAATGAAAAAGTTCAGAAAGAAATGGAAAAGACAAAAAAAGAATTAGAGAAATTTAAGTCATATACGGTAAAGAAATATCCTTTTGTACAAGCAATAGGTATACTTCCTCCACAAGCTATAAAACTTTTTATCGACGAGGAAGAGGCACCTAAGGAAACAGAAAAATATATGCACATCTATGTAATTATGTCAGAGGATAAGTTCAAAGAATTCCCAAAAATAAAACAAGATTTGGTAAAACAGCTTGATGAGTTGAAGCAGAAAGTTTGGTTACATTTGAAAACTCCAGTAGATATATGGGAAACTTGTTTAGATAGTAAATTCGAATTGGCTGGCGCAATTGCAATGTCATTCCCGTTATATGACAAGGGAATTCTTGGAGCACTGAGAGTTTCTGAGATACATAAATCTCTTGTCTTGCAGAAATTTGAGAGATATGTTGTTAGTTATGTTATTGGAGGAAGCCTTGTAAGAGGAGAAGCTGTAAAGAGTTCTGATGTTGATGTTTTTGTTATAATCAATGATACTGATGTGAAGAAGATGTCAAGGCTTGAATTAAAAGAAAGATTAAGGGGAATAGTATACCAATACATTGGAGAAGCTTCTGCACTTGCTGGAGTAAAAAACAAGCTCAATGTTCAAGTTTATCTTCTTACTGACTTTTGGGAAAGTGTCAAAGATGCTCATCCTGTAATGTTTACTTTCATAAGAGATGGTATACCTTTGTATGATAGGGGAACTTTCATGCCTTGGAAAGCTCTTCTTAAAATGGGAAAACTTAAACCAAGTCCAGAAGCAATTGATATGTTTATGTCGATGGGAGATAAAACTGTTAAGTATGCAAAACAATCTCTTGTTGATATTTTAGTTAGAGATATTTATTGGGGAATTGTGACTCCAAGTCAAGCCGTTCTTATGTTAAATGGTGCCCCCCCACCAACCCCAAAACAGCTTGTCGCGGAAATGAAGAAGAATTTTGTTGAAAATGAAAAGATGCTTGAAAAGAAATATATTGATATTGTTGAAAAAATTGTCAATCTCTATAAAGATTACGAACACGAGAAACTGAAGGAAATAAAGGGAGAAGAGATAGATAGGTTGATTAAAGATAGTGAGGATTATCTAAATAGATTGAAAGAATTGAGAGAACAGATTCAAAAAAGATTCCAAGAAAAAACAATTGAACAATTGAATAAGGATGTTTTTGATCTGTTGAAAAATATAATTGGAAATAAATCTCAATCAGAAATAGTTGCTGAATTTGAAAAAGAATTTGTAAGGAAGGGAAAGTTTACTCAGCAACACCTTAGAGTTCTCAATGATATAATAAAAGCAAAAACTTTGTTGAAGAAAGAAAAATCAAATCCACTGAAAGTTGATGAAATAAGAAAAAATGCAACATTGCTGATAAGCGATTTAATAGAATATTCTCAAAGGGCTGAGTTGATGACAATGGAAAAAGGAAGAATGAGATTGAAATACCAAAAGGCTGGAAAAGATATGTTCTCAGAGCTTCTTACTTCTGGTGGAGAGAGCTTTTTTATTGAAGGAAATGTAATTAAGAAAATAACATCTAGAGTTCAAGAGTCAAGCATGAAAGAATTGACAAGTGCTATTGAAAGACAAAAGACGAATAAATCAATCCAAATTGACCCAAAAGTATTTGATATTCTAAGAAAAGAACTTGGTGATTATGAAATAGTTCTGTAAGAAAGTATTAAATAATTTGTATTATTTTGTATTTTATGGATTTGAATATCTTGAAGAAGAAATTTAGTTCTTATAAGAAAGAAGATATTATTATCAGAGAACATGCTGAAATTCAAGCTTTTGTCAGAGAAATTGACTTGAATGAGGTAAAGGAAAATATAGTTAATCCTGTGAAATTGGTTTTTGCTCAAAAACAAATAGCTAAATTTAAAGATGAAGAGAAATATGATTGCTATTTTGCTTATTCCAGAAACCTTTATCATAGATATGTTGTTGCCGTTAATAGAAAACTTATTATAGTGACCATAATTAAAATAAATAGAGATTGGCAAAGAGCTGTTGAAGGAAAATGATAAATTTTGATTTTAGCTATGATTCTGAAGGGGATGATTTGTTTGTGTATTTGAAAAATAAAAAATCCGCTGGGGCTGTAGAACTTGGAAATTTTGTTCTTGATTTTGATTCTAAGGGAAATCTTGTTGCTATGCAGATTTTGAATGCTTCTGAAGTTTTATCAAAAATTCTTTCACAAATTATAAAATTAAAGGAAATAACCAGAATGCAAGTTGAAATAATAAATTTCAGGAATATGGATGCAATTAAATTTAAAATATCTACAGATAATAAAGAAGAAACGGCAAACATATTAATCCCTCACATAAAGGAAAAGAGTCCTGTTTTGACATATTGATTATCAAAGATATTTCTTCAGGAATTTTCTGTATTAGTAATCTTTAAAAACTAATTTTTGCGTTAATATTTATATAATCAAAATGAAAGGAAAAGTTGTACAGTTTCGAAGGGGAAGGAAAACAGTTCATGAAAGACATTTTTTAATTGAACTAGAGGGAGTTTCAAATAGAAAAGATGCTGAAAAGTTTGCAGGGAAAAGCGTTGAATGGACTTCACCAGCTGGCAAGAAGATAAAAGGAAAGATTGCAGCAGCTCACGGGGGAAAAGGAGTTGTTAGAGCTATATTTGAAAAAGGACTTCCAGGACAGGCAATAACAACCTCGGTGGAGGTAAAAGCTTAAAATGGCTCTTAGAAAAGCTGCATCATATTCAAAGATGAAGGCTGTTCCTTACACTAGAACAAGCAAGAAGAAAGGACTGTCTTACATAAAAACTATTCCCCCACAAAGCATTGTTAAGTTCACGATGGGAAGCGAGTCATTATATAATCAAGGGAAATTCTTGTATAAACTTACGGTTGTTGCAGCAGAAGATGGACAAATTAGACATAATGCTCTAGAAGCATGCAGACAGTTCATAAATCACGAGATGGAAGAAAAATACCTTGGGCAGTATGTTTTCAAAGTTGTTCCATATCCTCATCATATCCAGAGGGAAAATAAGATGTTGACTGGAGCAGGAGCAGACAGAATGTCATCTGGAATGCAGCTTTCATTTGGAAAAGCAATAGGAAAAGCAGCTTTGGTAAAACCTGGAACAAGAATATTTTTTATAGCTACGGCAAATCTTAAAATAATGACTGCAGCAAGAGAGCTTTTGAGGATAGTTAAGCCAAAGCTTCCAATAAAAGTTAGGGTTCTTTCTGAAGAGCCAAGAATAAAAGCTAAAGATAGTGTAGCAGTTAGTGCTTAAGATTTAATTTATTTTCCTATTCGTAAAATTTATAAACATTATAATTCATTATAAATTATAATAAAACGTTATTTAGTAACAAAATGGTTCAGAGTATAATAGATTTGGGGGAGAAAGAGGATAGAATAATTAATATAGTCAAAGCTAAATTTGGACTAAAAAATAAATCACAGGCAATAGCAATACTTACTAAATCATACGAAGATAATTTTCTTGAGCCAGAATTAAGACCAGAATATATAGAAAAGCTAAAGAAGATTAAAAAAGAAGGAAAATTTATTGGTCCTTTTAATTCTATAAGAGATTTAGATAGACATATAAAATCAAATGCATAAATTTCTCATTGAAGAAAAGCTTGAGAAAATAATGATTAAACTGGAAAGGAAAAATAAAATTTTATATGAACAATTAAAAAAGAAGGTTAGTGAAATTATAAGTTCTGATAATATTGAACATTATAAGAATTTGACGCATAATATGAAAGATTTAAAGAGAGTTCATGTAGGACATTTTGTATTAGTTTTTAGCTTCGATAAGAAGAATAATCTGATATCTTTTGAAGATTTTGACCATCACGATAATATTTATAAGTGATTTTATTTGTTCTCTCATCCTTCCTTTTTGTCACCCCTTCTAAAAGACAGCATATAGAAAGATTTATAAAGTATTATTTCTGG
>CAYIHJ010000054.1:0-808 GCA_964363245.1 Candidatus Woesearchaeota archaeon
CACATAAAGTTTCTAATAGGAAACTTTATAAATGAAATTTAGCATTTTCTTGTATGGAACTTAAGATTATTAAAGATGGAAAGGAAGAGATGGAGATAGAATTTGATAATCTCACAATTGCCGAAATACTTAGGGTTTATTTGAATAAGGACACTGCAGTTACATTTGCGGCATGGAGAAGGGGACACACTGGTGAAAATCCAATTCTTTTGGTAAAGACTAAAGGAAAAACTGCTAAAAAGGCAATAAATGATGCAGTTGCTCATCTCACAAAAGAGTTGGATAAGATAGAAGCTGACTTCAAAAAGATTAAGTAAAGTAAATATTATTCTAAATAAATTATTAAATACTCTGTTATTTCAGATATTTTATGAATAGAAAATTACTGGAAAAATTGGAGCAAGGAGATGTTGTTAGATATCATGAAAAAGATACTATTTATCCAACTTATTTAATTGTTCAAAAATCTGAAAATGGATTGATTAGTGGAGAGATGGCTGGCCCATTTGGAGTTAATGCAATTTCGATAGATAAAATTCTTGAAGCAGAAGATGTATCTATAGCTAAATGGAAGAAAATTTAATTACAATAATTCTTATTAATCCTATTTAATCATTCTTTTTATGGAAAGTTCAAATGTTGAAAAAATATCAACAGGAAGTTTTGACTTTAATCAATGGCTTTATGGCGGTTATGAAAAAGGTATAATGACAATGATTGCGGGTCCTCCAGGAAGCGGAAAAACAAACTTCTGCATTCTAGTTGCATGTAGTCAAGCAAAAAAGAAAAATAAAGTTATATACATTGA
>CAYIHJ010000054.1:818-4002 GCA_964363245.1 Candidatus Woesearchaeota archaeon
ACATTGATACTGAAGGAGGATTTTCTTCAGATAGGGTTAAACAAATGACAGGAGTGGATTATGAAAGTGTTCTTGCAAATATACTTTTAATAGAACCAACTAATTTTGAGGAACAGAAAAAATGCTTTTTGAAACTTTTGGAAGTTATAAAAAAAGAAAGCGTCGGGATAATAATTGTTGATGGAATGGCTATGCATTATAGACTTGAGTTGGGAGATGCACTGAAGGTTAAGGATGATCAAAAAATAAAGGACGTGAATAGAGATTTGGCTACACAGATGAAACTTCTTTCTGAAATATCAAGAAAATACAATATTTCTGTTATAATTACAAATCAAGTTTATTCTGATTTTTTGACAAGAGAAGATTTGGAAAAAGGGGAAGAGAAAAGTGTTAATTTGGTTGGAGGTGATTTAATGAAATACTGGTGTAAATGTATTATAGAACTAAAAAATCAAGGAAATAAGAAAAAAGCGATACTCCTAAAGCATAGAAGCTTACCAGTAAAGGAAATAAATTTTGAAATAAGGAACGAGGGGTTATTTAAAAAAGGGTGGATCTGATTAACACCCTGAATTTATCAGATTTAGTAACTGCTTCGTGGTTCCTAAAGAATTTAAAGAAATTTATGTTTATTGGATTATGGTAGATACAAGAGATATAAAATTTGAGGTGATAAAGAAAATTTCTGATGTTAATTTCAAATATAAGAATTTTGATGGCATTTCAAAGCTTGATGGGAGCTCTCCTCCAAGTGTGTTTGTTGGCTCAAAGCTGAGATATCCTATCGTGAATGTTGGAATTTTAAGCCCATTGGAAAGAGATGAGAACGCATGGGTTTATGATCAACCTAAATATTGGGCAAATAATAATTTTCAGATAAATGATATTGTTAAATTGAGAGATAATCTTCTAAATTCAAGATTTGAGTCAAACGTTACAGATGTGAGAACTGGACAAAAATTTGTGCAATTGGCAAAAGAGATAGCTACCGCTTCAAAACCTGTTGATGTTGAGATTGAATTGAAAAATAAGATTAATTTTACAAGAGAAAAAGATAAGGTTTTGACATCAAATGGACTAAGGGCTGGTTTGAAATCAGCTAAGATAGTTTCCAATGTCAAAGTTGATAGAAAGCTTGACAAAGTTATGAATGATGATATCAAAGCTTCTGATGCTCTAAAAGTTCTTTATAAAAATAAGTTTGATGAATATGTTCTTAGTAAAATATTAAGCATAGGTGCTTTGGGATTGAAGAAGAACAGAAAACTTGTTCCTACGAGATGGAGTATAACTGCAACTGATGACTCTCTTGGAAAACAACTTACTGAAAGTGTTAAAACTTATAGGTGGATAGAAAACTATGAATTATTTTATGGAAGCTTTTTCGGGAACCATTATATTATTATGTTGTTCCCAAGTGTGTGGAGCTATGAGCTTTTTGAATTATATCTTCCTGGAAGCTCTTGGAATCTTTCAAACAGAATAAAAGCTTCAACTGACTTTGAGGATTATGGTGGAAGAAAAGAATATGCTCACGCAACTGCAGGAGGGTATTATGCTTCAAGGCTTCCAATACTTGAATATTTAGAGAGTATTAAGAGACAAGCAGGAGTTTTGGTTTTGAGATTGGAAACTCCAAGTTATTGGGCTGCGCTAGGAGTATGGGTTGTTCGAGAGAGTGTTAGGAAGGCTCTTGCAAACAAGAAACTTGAATTCAAAGATTTAGATGAACTTATAGAGAGCAGTAGAAAAATAGGAATGATAAAATTTGGTTACGATGATTTTGATATCTTGAACAGGAGTAGACTTATTGAGAAGATTAGAACCCAGAGAAGTTTAGGGGATTGGTTGTGAGAGTTATCTTTTATTTATCCTTTTTCCGTTAATACTTATTATATCTTTGAATCTTACCTGAAAATTATCTTCGCCTTCATTAACATTTTGTGTAGAATCAAAATCTTTAACAACTCTAACTTCAACACTATCTTCTGGTCTAATTACAACCTTAATTTTTCTAAAATTATCACAAGCTCTGAAAAGTTTTATTTCTTCTCCAGTTTTCAAAGTAAATTCATATTTTGCACTTCCTGAAAGAGATTCTGGGGAATAATACTCATTTTTTACTATCCCTTTGAAATATCTGATTGTATCGTTTTGTTGAGCATAACTTATTCCTCCAAAAAATAACATTCCTCCTAAAGAAATGGTTGCTAATGTTTTTCCCATCTTTTTTACATCGAAAGTATATTTTTAAAGATTATTGGTTAGAACTCTCCATCTCTTTTTTCTTCCTATATTCTTCCATTCTTTCTCGGTTTGTTTCGCAAGAAGGGTTGAAACAAAATATCCATGGCTTTTTTCCTTTCCTTAAAGACATTAACATTGGCCACGTGCATTTTTCACAAACTTTTTCTATTTTCTTTATCATTCCGTTTGGTGGAAGAGAGAAAGTTGTTTTGCAATTGGGATACGCGTTGCATGCAATGAAAAACTTCCTGTTTTTTCTAGAATATGTTATTGCCAAACTACCTTTACCACACACGGGACAAGGCATTATTTTGTTTCTTTCTTTTTCAAGAGCTCTTTCTTCATCTTGCGCTCCTACGAGTTCTTGTCCTATTGAAGGGCCTTCTTTCTCAAATTGTTCTATTATTTTTGTAATGGTATCTTTTGCTTTTTCTTTAATAGATTCCTCTTTTTTCTGCAAGTCTTTTTTTGAAGTTAATATGGCATCCATTTCTTGTTCAAAACCTCTTGTTAGCTGTTCATCTATTATTATTGGAGAATGTTTTTCAAGAGTTGATATTAAAGAAATTCCTAAGGAAGTTGCTTCAATACTTTTTTCTCTTACGTAACCTCTGTCATATAGGGTTTCAAGAATTGCTGCCCTTGTTGCCTTTGTTCCAAGATTTCTTTTTTCAAGCTCAGAGAGTATGGAGGCGGGGGAATATCTCCTTGGGGGCTGGGTTTCTTTTTCTTCTGTTCTCGCGGATGCGATTTTTATATTACCATTAACATCTGGAATAGATTTTTCAATTATCTTTGTTGGATATACTTCCATCCATCCCTTTTCTTTTATGGCGCTTCCTCTTGTATTAAAAATTAGTCCATCTACATCTGCCTTTATTGTTTTGTTATCTATTAATGCATCCGCGCAAAATAAAGAAATAAATCTTCTTGC
>CAYIHJ010000055.1:0-3960 GCA_964363245.1 Candidatus Woesearchaeota archaeon
TAACCCCAGAAATAATAAAAAAGAAAGAGCCCGCCTACCTTCTAATAAGAAAATTAGAGATAGAAAAAGAGATGCCAATAGTTCATGACAAAGCGCAGATATCTGAATTAAAGGACAAAATAATTCAAATGGTAAAGGATGGGGAAAAAGACGGCGGAGCTAATATAGACCAAATTATCCTAACCCTCAAAGAATCCCCAGACTTAATCAACCAAGAAATAAAGAAACTTCTCGAAGACGGAGTCATATACGAACCAAGACCTGGAAAAATCAGATATTTGGGCTAATAACATCAAAAAGTCCTTGATTTTTACCATGGCTTAAAAGCCATGGTTTGTTTGGGACTTTTGGATGCTCAAGAAACTACCACACCTTGAAAGGTGTGGTTTTCTGTCAAGTTTCTTGACATAACAAAATTCTGCTTGTAATAACTAATCAAAAGGTTTATAAATAATGGTAGGTAAATTTACCATATGGTAGAAAATATTAACAACATAAAAATAGATATAATCTCATTGTTTAGAAATAATTACATAAGCCAATTTCACATAAGGCAGATGGCTAAGATGATTGGGAAAAGCCATGTTAGTTTATTGCCTCATTTAAAAGAGCTTGAAAACAGCAAAATTCTTATTTCAAAAGAAGTTGGTAGATCCAAAGTTTACTCTTTAAATTTAGTTAATAATCAAGTTAGAGAATTTTTATCTTTTGCTGAAAAAAGGAAGTCTTTAGAATTAATAAATATGGAAATTTTTATAAAAAAGATATATGAGGAATTTATAAGTTTAGATTTAAATGGTTCTTTATTATTATTTGGAAGTTACGCTTCAAAAGCTTATACAAAAGAAAGCGATATAGACTTATTATATATCGGCGATTTAAAAGAAAGAGATAATAAAAATATAAAAGAACTTGGCAAGATTTACAATAAGGAAATTCATCTAGTTTCTATGAATATAAAGCAATTTAGAGAACAATTATTAAAACATGGAGCTTTATCTAAAGAAGTTGTTAATAATCACATAATTTTATATAACCATGACATTTTTATAAATGAAATTTGGAGGTATTATCATGAAAGAAATAGAGGATAATTTTGGATTTTGCTTTAAGAAAGCAAGCGGATTAAAGTTAATTTCTCCCAATGAAAACCTCATTAGGGTATATAAAAGAAAATCAAAATCCGCATTAAATATACTTCAATCTGCAATAGAAAAGCAAGAAAATGAGTGGATTCTTGATACCTCTTACTACGCAAAGTATTTTATGGTTTATGCTTTATTTATGGAAGTTGGAATAAAATCAGAAATTCATGATTGCACAATTTTTGCTCTAAAGTCTATTTTTCAAAGTGCAGGTTTCATAAGTCCTGAACTCTGCAAAGACATAGAAGATTCAAAAGACTTAAGAGTTGGTGCCCTTTATTATGACAAAGATTTTGGTAAAAATGAAATCCTGAATAAAGCCAACACTGCCCCCAATTTCTGCTTAAAAGTTGAATCATTGATTGATAATCTTTCCAAAGAAGATATAACCAAAATTAGAAAAAGATTTGAAGAAATCAAGAAAGATTTCTGTTAAATCCGATATCTCAGATAATTGAAAGTAAATCACCAAAGCTCCATATTTCGCTCAGCTCACTTTTGGTTCCTTCATCACTACTTAATGTTGCTTTTGAATTTTATGACTCTCTCGAGTGCTATTAACAAGCGTGTAGCCCTAGCTCATCAGCTTTTGCCTCACTAAGACATTCTATATTAGAAATCAGAATTAATAAAAATATGCTTATTTTTTTGCGTCGGCTTTGCCGTCACTTACCCCAAAAGCACACCTGCCACCGCAATCAGCCGAGTCGTTGCCATCGACACTAAGCCTGCTGTCAACAAGGCCCCAGTTGGAGCCCAAACCGGCAAATCTTGTTAAAGGTTCATTAACATTGTTAAAACCAAAAACATAAGGTTTTCTTGAATATTTCTCTGAAATCTCAGCCAACTTTTCAGCGCCTTCATCTCCAGCAAGAGCTTTTACAAAAGAATTTTTAGCTAATTGCAAAGAAGTTTGACCTTCCAATTGATAACCGAATTTGGCAAATCTCACTTTAGAATCTCCGCCCTTTAATCTCTTGGATAAATCTTCTTCATTCAACGAAACTTTCCCGTCGACTATTTTAGGAGAATCAACAACGTAAACGCCATTCTTTGGAACGTACAAAAGAGCATTATTTGTCCAAAACCAATTTGATTTCAACTTGCCGATTATATCCTTAGAATATTTATTATCCTGATTCTGCCAAGCAGAATAAACTAAAAAAGCAGTCTCTGCCATTGTCGGCATTCTTAAATTGCTTTCTTCTAATTGGGTTCTGACTTTAACAAAATAATCAGGACCTTTTGCAGGGTAAATAAAAGTTAAATCCTTTCCGTTATGCTCAGCTATAAGTTCAATTCTTCCTTCTCTTACCCCCAATCCTCTTGATTGTGTTTTAGTTTCCATCCTCTCCCAAGAAACATCTCCTATTTAAACCTTTCTATATTGTTACCACTTAATAGTAACTTAATGTTACACATCACGTAACCTTCCTCAAGAAAGACAAAAACCTAATCTACATATTTATAAACTCAGCAAAATCTTCATAGTCATGGAATCCTATGAAAAGCTCCTCGATGAAGCCTACAAGAAGGTAAAAGTAGTCAAAACTGGAGGGGAAAGATTCGAAATTCCCAAAGTCGAAGGGCAAATATCAGGAAAGAACACAGTAATTACAAATATAGCCCAAATTGCAACATATCTAAGAAGACCTCTTGAACATTTAGCAAAATATCTCCAAAAAGAACTCGCAGTCCCTGGAAAAATAGATGGAGATAGATTAATTCTTATTACAAAATTAAATTCTCAGAAAGTAAACGATAAAATCCAGCAATATGCAAAAGAATTTGTTATATGCCCGGTCTGTCAAAAGCCAGACACAGAAATAATCGCAGAAAAAGGAATAAAATTCAAAAATTGCCTCGCTTGCGGAGCTAAATCCCCAATAAGATACCACTTCTAATCAAAATGGATAACACAGACATAAAAAAACTAGCCAAATTCTTAGAAGAAGCAAACAAGCACACTTATGCAGCAGACGGTAAAAGAGCAAAGCCCGCAAGACTAAAATCAAGAGATTTAGAATTTAAAAAGGGAAATCTCATTTATCATGATACTTATTTTGGTAGCGAAAACTTCATTGGAGAAGAGATAATTTACAAAAATAAATCTCCAGTCTGGGGGGCTAACTATTTTGGGTTTATTACTAACAAAAAGTTCTCTGCAGGACGAGTGTATGGTTTCCTAAAAAAAGCCTTACTCCAAGATTATAGCAACATCATTCCAGTAAGAGGACCAAAATCATTCAAAGAAAAAGATTTTGAATATAAAAATGAAGCAAAAGGCAGATTAGAATGTTTCTCGGGTATAGAAAAAATATTATTTAAAGGAGAAATTATTTACAAGGCATTTTATCATGGGGGGTTAGTTATAGGCAAAGATTAACATGTTCGTAAAAATACACAAATCCTATCGAATTGTCGTAGCAATATGCGATTCCGACCTCCTAGGTAAAAAATTTGAAGAAGGAAAAAGACAATTGCATATAAGAGAAAATTTCTACAAAGACAAAGAAGTCAATAAAGAAGAATTGATAACAATAATAAAAAGGCAGGCAATGGAAGATGCCTCATTTAACATTGCAGGAAAAGAATCAGTTCAAGTAGCCCTAGAATTAGGAATAATAAAAACTGAAGGAGTTCACAAGCTAAAAGTGATACCTATTGCTCTTATACTAGCATAATATGGAAAAGATTCAAGTAAAAAGCACAAGCAAAATAAGACTAAACAAAGCAGATATAGAAAAAAAGTTAGGTGTTAAAATATCCATCAGAGGCAGACAAGTAGAAATAGAAGGAGACCCTCTCGAAGAAT
>CAYIHJ010000056.1:0-3881 GCA_964363245.1 Candidatus Woesearchaeota archaeon
AATAAGCTTCGGTGCCATCTTTCTTTTTTACATAAACATCTACTCGTTTATCAGGGTCTTCAAGAGCCTTGCCTTTCTGAATTGACTTCTTTATTTCTTCAAATTCTTTCTTCATGTCTGGAGAGCGTTTTCCCGCTCTCAAATCCATATCTATCTTGCTGATAATTGATTCAGTCTTATCATCTATTTCTCCTAAAAGGTCATATTGAGTATGTGCTTCATAACCTGCACCTTCTGCAAGAATCTTAACTAGTTGCTCATAAATCGACATTCCAAAACTTGTATAAAATGAGTGCACAATTGTATGGGTTAATATTTGTTCTTTAGTAAATATTGCTTGGAAGAAAGGCTTGTATTCTGTTTCAGCAGAGTAATTATCTATCTTGGATAATATAACTTCTTTTATTAGTTTCTTGACCTTACTTCTTGTTTCTGTTTTCATTTTTTACCCATAAAAAGAAGATAATTTACAAACTTAAAAACCTATCTACCAACCGCTAACTCACCAATGTATTCTATACGAAACATTTTTAAAGCAAATTTTGGTTTCTTTTATTATTAGTCAGTTGTTAAAGCTAGTCTTCCTTTAGCACATTAATTAAAACTTTCCTACCTAAAAGATGCACATACTCCAACCAAAACATTCTAAATTAAGCGAAAAAGAGAGTCACGAATTACTTGTAAAATTAAATCTTTCTAAATCACAAATTCCAAAAATAAACTTAGTGGATGCTGCACTTCCCGAGGGATGTGTCGTCGGTGATATGATAAAAATAGAAAGAAAAGAAGGAGAAAAAACTAATCTTTACTATAGGGTTGTAGTTTGAGAGTTAGTTTGAGATTAATAGGATAACAAAAATGGAAAAAAGTAATAAGCACCTAGTAATGAAAAAATACCTAGAGGAACACTCTCTGGTAGAATCAAATGTAGTTTCTTTCAACAATTTTATCGATAAGAGGATGCAGGAAATAGTAGATGAGATTGCTGAAACAATAAACAACGAAGATTTTGAGATTAAGCTTGGAAAAATAAGTGTAGGAAGACCAAAAATTGTCGAGGCTGACGGAAGTTCTTCTTTGATAATACCAGCAGAAGCAAGATTAAGAAACTTGACTTATGCGGCTCCTGTTTTTCTTGAAATAACTGTTAAAAAAGATGATCAAGTTGATTCAGAAACAGTTGAAATTGGAAAAATTCCTGTGATGGTTAAGAGCAAAATATGCAATACACATGGGATGTCAAAAGATGAGTTAATAAAAAACTATAACGATCCTTTGGATCCAGGCGGATATTTTATAATAAAGGGAAATGAGAGAGTAATGGTAATGGCAGAGGACTTGGCAGAAAACCAATCTTTTGTTGAGACAAATTCAAGAGGAGATCTTATTCTAAAGATGTTCTCTCTAAAAGGAACATATAGGATACCTATTACAATTTCCGAGGATAAAGAGGGAATATTTAATCTTTCTTTCAGCAGATTCAAGGATCTCCCAGTAGTTGTAATATTGAAGGCTCTTGGACTTACAAAAGAATCTGACATTGCAAAATACATAGGAAAAGAAAAGGATAATGTGATAGTTAATTTGTACGAGTTTGTGAATATAGTTGAAAAAGAAGATGCTATGATTTATATCGCTGAAAAGACAAATCTTCAGGGTACAAAGAAAGAAATTTTAGACAGAGTAAAGCAAAGAATAGATTCCTACCTTTTCCCACATATAGGACAAAAGAAAGAAGATAGAATGAAAAAAGCAGTTACTCTATGCAAACTTATAAAACAATTTCTGACTGCAAAAGAAAATCCCGAATTAAGAACAGACAAAGACCATTATGCAAATAAGAGGGTTAGACTTTCAGGAGACTTGCTTGCAACTTTGTTCAGAGTTAATCTTGGAATATTAATAAGAGATATTCAATATTCACTCCAGAAATCAACGAAGAGAAAAAAATTCTTCTCCATAAAAATAATTGCTAAATCGACTTTGTTTTCACATCGAGTAGAATCTGCAATTGCAACTGGAAGCTGGACGGGAGAAAGAAGCGGAATAACTCAGAATATGGACAAGACAAATTATCTTGCAATAATTTCACAGCTTCAGAGAGTTTCAAGTATGTTGCCAAGTGACCAAGAAAACTTTATGGCAAGAACCCTTCATCCTACTCACTACGGAAGATTTTGCCCTATAGAAACACCAGAAGGAACAGAAATTGGACTTAGGAAGAATCTTGCTATATTAAGCCAGGTTTCAACTAGAATTAATCTTGACGGAGAAAAATTTATAAAAGATTTAGAAGCTCTTGGACTCGATAAAGAGGGGATTGAGGGAAGAGAAGTCTTCTTTAACGGAATATTTATTGGAAGCGTGAAAGACCATACTAATTTTGTTAAGAAAATGAGAGAAATAAGAAGAGAAGGAAAACTCCCTTACCAATTAAATGTAAGAGATGATGAAAATTTCCAAAATGTTTTGATTTCAACAGAACCTGGAAGAGTATTGAGGCCAGTCATAATAATTGAAAACGGCATGTCTAAATTAAAGAATGAGCATCTTGTACAACTTGAACAGGGAGAAATGAAATGGAATGACCTTATCACAAAGGGAATAATTGAATATATGGACGCTGGAGAAGAAGAAAATGCATTAGTTGCATTGTATGAAGGAGAAATCACTCCTGAAAACACCCATTTAGAAATAGATGCTACTGATGTGTTTGGAGTTGTAACTTCACTTGTTCCATATGGAAACCACGACCAGAGTTCTAGATTGAACAGAGGAAGCAAAACACAGAAGCAAGCTCTTGGACTTTATGCTGCAAATTATCTTACAAGAATAGATACAGATGTTTCGATACTTCAATATCCTCAAAAACCATTAGTTAGAAGTTTTGTTTATGATACACTAAATATTTATCCGGCTGGACAGAACTTAACTGTTGCAATAATGACTTATGAAGGATATAATATGGAAGATGCTCTTGTGTTCAACAAAGGAAGTCTTGATAGGGGTGTTGGAAGAAGCTTTTACTTTAGACCATATAGCGCAGTTGAAATGAATTATGCGGGTGGATTGAAGGATGAGATTGCAATACCAGAAAAAGATGCTTCAGGTTACAAAACAGAGGCTAGCTACAGATTCCTTGAAAGCGATGGAATAATTGATCCAGAAGTTCAGGTAAACGAGGGAGAAGTTCTTATTGGAAAGATGTCTCCTCCAAAATTCCTTTCTGAGGCAAGGGAAATCTCGGTAAGAACCAAAAAAGAGTCTAGTATTGAGATGAGACAAGAAGAAAAGGGAACAGTTGACGCTGTTTTCATTGCAGAAGATTCTGAAGGAAATAAAATAGTTCATGTTAAGACAAGAGACCAAAGAATCCCTGAAGTTGGAGACAAATTCGCAACATCTCACGGACAGAAGGGAGTTATTGGAGCAATAATTCCAGAAGAAGATGTACCATTCACATCAAGAGGGATAAGGCCAGATGTTATGTTCAATCCTCACGGACTTCCAAGTAGAATGACTGTAGGATATCTTCTTGAATTGCTTGCAGGAAAAGTTGGAGCAGCAAAGGGAGAAATAATTGATGGAACTTCATTCTCTGGAGAAAGTAAGAAAGACTTGGAAGCACAATTGAGAGAACTTGGATTTAGATTTGATGGAAAAGAAACAATGTATAATGGTGTAAGTGGGAAGAAAATGGATGTTAAGATTTTTGTTGGAAACTTGTATTATCTAAAGTTGAAATATATGGTCAGCAATAAAATACATGGAAGAGCTGCTGGAAAGATTGCATTGCTTACAAGACAGCCTATTGAAGGAAGGTCAAGAGGAGGAGCACTTAGATTGGGAGAAATGGAACAGCAAGCTTTGGTTGCACATGG
>CAYIHJ010000057.1:0-3750 GCA_964363245.1 Candidatus Woesearchaeota archaeon
TAATGAGGCGGCAGACAAAATAGGCTCTGATGTTATGAGGTGGATGTTTGTTACGAATATAATTTGCTTTCTGGGGCTGATAAAAGTGAGTTTTTGAAATTTAAAGGAGTTTTTCAGCATTATTCCGATACTTCCTTAGCGTGCTGTAAATTATTGTCTGGGGAGATTATTCAACGATTAATTGAAGAAGGCTATGTTAGTAATGAAGAAGTTGAATCTCATAGAATAATAGCTACTGCATCCACAAATAGAGATAGACAGAGATTATTTGGAAATGAATCTTTTAGAGCACCGCCTATCAGAATTGTTAGAGAAACAGAAGAGCAGGATGCAGAGGTGAGTGGAGTAAACCCTATTAGCCAAGGTTTCTGGAAAAAGCTTTCTTCAAACGACGTAAGCCTAACCAGTTCTCCAGGACAGATAGTTATACCAATAAAATTTACTGGTTTCTTTCCGCCATTTACTGAATGGACAACGATGAGCCACAACGCTATGCAAGCAGATATTTATTTTAATATCATCTTCATAAGCTCTAATGGTGAAAAGACGAGAATTGACAAAGTTCGTGCAATAAACTATGTTCCTGCACCAACGCATCCTCGCCCTAATCAAGAATTACGATTTACTTTTAGAGATAGAGAAATTTTAGAGCAACTGCAGGAATCTGATATTTTAGAGTTTAAAAAAACAGACAATCCTGATGTTTGGTTTGTAATCAGGCTAATAAAAAGAGGTTCTCAAGAATATAATCTTTTTAGTAGCATTAAACGATTTGAGGTCATCTAATGCTGATAAATAATGACATAAGAGTCTTTATAAGCTGTTTTTAAATTTGGAGTAAATGTACGAGTATACTTTCTTTGATTAAAAACAATCTCTTTGACTTTTTTATACCCTGCTTTTTCAAATATTTTATCCATAACCCTATTCATTTTTATTAATTCACCTTTTAGTATCCCATCTCCTATTATAACACAAAAATATCCCATCTTTTTTAGAAGTTTAGAGCATTCTTTTATTACTTTAGTCATTGATTCTTCGTAATCAATTAGACCTTTTCCTAAGTCGCTATGCTGATGCCGTGAACCAAATTCTTTATCTTGAGCGGGTTTATAATCTAAACCCAGCCAAAAAATACGATGTTTATGATAAAGATAATAATCGTAGCTGTTCAAATAGGGGGGTGAAGTTACTATTAAATCAATATTTTTCTTAAGAAAACTTAGATTAGTAGAATCTGCCAAATATACATCACACTTACAATCTGAAGCCACCTCATTAAATTCTCTTATTCTTTTAAGCATACTTCTAACTTTTTTATCAATTAAATAAAAAACATCTTTTTCAGAGATATTCTTTTCAATTGAAGCGTAGCGAGTATCACTTTCCTGATTGGAAACCTTAACTATAATTGCAGAGAAGGCAGTACTCAAAAAAGCTTTAATTTTTTTGTTGGTGCTTGAAAGAACATGATGTCTTATAATAGATAAGGCTTCTTTAACATCTGGCTTAAACCAAAGATTTATGTTTTTATATTCAATGGAATCGTATTTTTTTCCATTCATTAAGTCATTATTTATCTCATCAAGAATGTCTAATATTTTTTTAATTTCGTTTTCTTGTAATTTGGAGGTCTTGGCTCCCGACATAACGGCTGAGATGGGATTTACATCTACTCCTATTGAGTTTCTTCCAGATAAATTAGCTTCTACAAGAGTTGTACCAGAACCACAAAAAGGGTCAAGAATCCAATCTCCCTTTTTAGATAATTTTAAAATCAATTCCTTTGGAATTTGTGGAATAAACTTTGCAGGATAGGGATGAAAATTATGGGTAAGATAATTGTTATTGTGGTAGTCATCAAAATTCAGAGATATATTATTAATAGTGTTCTTTGACATTTTTATTTGGTTTTTTTGAATATCTTCCATTAATATATTTTCTAAATACAAGTATATAAGAATGACCCATATTCAAATAATAGTTTTTTGATGGGTATCCTAAAACTACCAAGGGTCTGAACTTAGTTTGGTCGTATACTTTCATATCCCAGAGGGTAAATCCAACCTTTTCGGCAACTTTAATAATATCTCCATGAAAGTTTACATAGGGTACCTTATTTTTCAAATCCCTATAATCTTTTACTACCCATACGGCATATGCTCCCTCTTTCAAAAAAGTAAATGTGTCCTTAAAGACCTTTTCAATTTCTTCTATGAACTCACTATAAGAAAGATTTCCTAAGTCTTTTTTATCTTTAGAATAAGGTAAGGGGTTTGATACTTTATTCAACGTTGAATGTTCTTGCCACTTATAAGCAAAATTTCCTTTAATAGTCTTCAATAGATGCCCATATGGTGGACTTGTCAATTGGAAGTCTATTGAATTTGGTTGTATATATCTCTTAGCATTTCTTACGTCATCACAGATGATTATGTGATTCTTTTTATTCTTAATGTCTTTTTTAGCAAGTTTTACAAAGTTTTTACTTAGTTCTATACCTACTGATTTTCTCTCCAAATTTTCAGAAGCTTCAAGAGTTGTTCCCACTCCCATAAAGGGGTCATATACCTTTTGTCCTTTTTTTGTATAGATTTTTATTTGTTGTTCTGCCAAAGAAAGTGGGAAACATGCTCCGTGAAATTTCTGTTTCTCGGGTCTTATACCATTGTATTGTTCAACACTACGGCTATACTCTGCCCATTGTTTTCCTGAAAGGTTATTGAGTTCGTTTTTTCTTGTATCTTTTCTTTTACCAAAACATAAGCGACATAATTTAGCCCTTTCCCTTTTCGTTCCAACTATTGCATCATCTTCAATTCCACAAGAGGAGCATAAGAAATTTATTCTATTTTTCATTTGAATTTAAGTTCTCCCTCCTTCCTGGTATGTTCATCTAATAACTTCTGAATCAAATTTCTTATTTTTTCAATATCATAGTCCTTCTCTTTTGCCTTACTATCAAAACGAAGAGGAAAAGAACGGGATTTATTGTTTTTTAAATTGACTACTCTAACATCTACCCTACGAACCAAATCCTCTTTTCCAATATAGACCTTTACCATTTATATTATTTATTATATTATTATTTATATTATGTAAAATAATATAGAAAGTGTTATTTATAAGTCTTCTTATGGTACCAACATATTTATATAGTTTACCACAATAATAGTTTAATGAAACTAAAGAAAGTTCAGTCAACAAAAAGAGCCAATGGAAAAGGATATTATTCTAAGTACATTATAACACCCATTCCAGAAGATATAGCAGAACAATCAGGTCTTATTGATAAAAATCTTAAAGCTAAGGTAGAGAAAGGTAAAATTGTCTTAGAAAAAGAGTGATTATTCTAAAGTACTCGGAAAAGTATTTCTTCTAAACCTTTTTTAGAGCTTCCAAAACTAATCTATTGATTATGGTACCACAATATTTATATACTCTTTATGGTACCATAACATATAAATAATGGAACAAACATTAAAGACAAATTGGAAGAAACTCTCAAGAGAAGAGAGAGGAAAGATATTAGCTAAATCAACAAGAATAGTCAAAACTCCTCAGGGATGGAGAGTAACCTCACAAACAAATACTTCAAGGCAATACATAGTCAAGCTTCTAAGAGATAGACCCATCTGCTCTTGTCCTGATTGTGAATTAAGGCATAAGAAATGTAAACACATCTACGCAGTTGAGTTTTACGTAAAGCAAGAAATAGACCAAGAAGGGAAGGTTACGCAGACCAAAGGA
>CAYIHJ010000058.1:0-3724 GCA_964363245.1 Candidatus Woesearchaeota archaeon
ATTCTGTGCTGGAGGATGATTTTAAAATGACCACATTTGAATTTGAAGTTCAAGCATATAAAAGAGTAAAAGTAGAAGGATTTTCAAAAGATTGTAAAGATATGGCAAGGACTTGGCTAATTGACCATTTAGACGAAGAATGTAATGATATTTTAGATAATGCAGTAGTTCAGTAAGGAGGTAATAAAATGACCACAAACTTAGAAAGAATAAAAGAATTTGAGAAAACGAAATATTATGGCAAAGAAATGCTAAGTTTTCTCAAATCTGCTCAGGAAGAGATTGACAGTTTAACAGAAATTCAGGGAGAATGGGTGGAAAAGATTGCTGAAGCTGAAGAGCAAATACAAATCAGAACAGATAGGTGTTTGGAACTAGAGACAGAAAATAAAAAGCTGAAAGAGCAATTAGAGAAATTAACTTTTATCAAACAACTACCACCAGAAAAGAAAATAATATGTCCTGAATGTGCGCTGATTACTGTGGAATTACTGAATGAAAAACAGAAAGAGATTGAATCTGAATGGCATAAAGCTGAAGTAAATGCAAATGTATGGCACGAATTAGAAGCGGAGTATGTTAAAGAGATTAAAGAACTGAAAGAAGCGATTAAGAAGCTATTGAAAACAATTGATACAGGAAGAGCATTTGGGAATGAAGAAATAGAAGTGATTAGGAAATCGGTATTATTAGAAGACCTCCGCAGGTGCGTAGAATGAAAACAAAAACACAACTAGAAAAACTAGAAGAATATAGGTCTATCTGCAAATGCTGGTATTCCTATCCTAACAACGTTCCTATCTTTGAGAACTGGTTTTTTGAAGATAATTTCGTTGTAAATAATACGCTGAAAATAGAAGAAGCAGAAGCGTGTCGGCAACAACTGATAGCAATAAGAGAGGGATTAGGATGAAAATCAGCAAAAGTAAAGATAAAAAGTTATGTATAAGTAAATGTCTATGTGGTGGATTTTACTATATGACCAAGTTAAAAGGAAATAGATTTGAGGCTCAATGTTCAAAATGTCTTGAAGCAGGAATAACTAATGTTATTAAAGGAACAGTAGAAAAAAAGTTGGATAAACAAAAAAGAGGTAACTGAAAATGGCAAAAACAATGAGTAAAATAAGAGAAATAGCTAATGACATAGTAAACGCCAATCATTTTGTTGTTGATAGTAGATTACAAGATGAATATTACGACGAGCAGGAACTTCAGGAAGCAATAGCAGTAAATCGGCGTGAAGTATATGTAGCAATGAATGATGCTATGAAAGAAGCTCTAATTGCAAAGCATAATGAAGTATATCAAATAATGCTAGATGTAATGGGTAAAACAGTAAAAGAAACTTTAGATAAACAGAAAACCGAACTACAGTTTTCTTATCTTGCCGAGAGCAAGAAACAGGCGGAGCTACACACTTGCATAACCTGCAATAAAATCGCTGGAGCTATTTGTTTGCCCTGTAAACTAGTAGAAATAGATATTGCTTTAAAGAAAAGAACGGATGAGATATTTAAGAGAATAGATAAAATAAAAAGAATGACAACTAATTATGAGAACGATTATTATCAAGCATTAAAGAAGGAATATCTGGAGGAGAAGAATGGTAGAATGTCCAATTTGTAAAAAGAAAAAACTGTTTTATGTCGAACTGAAGACGGAAATAAGAGCAATTATGTCTCATACATTAATGCGTGGAGTGTGTGTTTGTATTGATTGCCTTAGGAATCCAGAGATAAATGTGGAACAAGCGTTTATTTCAGTAGGAAAGCAAGATATTCAAAAAGAGCGAGACGGACACTTGAAGAATATAAAAGAACTGAATAAACTGCTTAGGGGGCTAAAGTCGCCTTTGAAATAGAAGGAGGAAAAAGATGAAACAAAAACTAACCGCAATTTATCAGTTTTATAGATATTATGCTAACTTACCTTTTAAAGAGAGAAGTAAGCAGTGTAGTATGAGCTGGAACGAGATATATGAAATGCTAAACAATGAATCTCCACGTGGAGACATAAGTCTTGCTTGGTCGGTTATTATGGAGCTAAGGGATTTTGCAGACAAGATTGACGCAGGCGGTAATGATGATGTGATTGTTAAATTGATTCAAGGATACAAAAAGAAGGTGAAATAATGGCAGAGTTTTGTAAGAAACATTGTAAGGAAATACTGGGGATAACCGAGTCGGATAGTAGTTGGAACGAATGGTGCTGTGAAGGTAAAGACTATCCTTGCGAACAATGCGGGTATGAACATTTAGAGGTGAAAAAATGATAACTATAAAATCAATCAAAGCGTGGCTAAGAAAAGAAGAAAAAAGACTTGGACAAAGAACATTAGAACAAAACACAATTCAGGAAACGGCTAGTTTACAAGGCAGTTTAATGACGATTAAGAAGATTAGAAATTATGTGGAGGGGAAAGAATGAAAGAACAATTGATTATAACTCAAGCAGATAATGGATTTATAGTGGATTGGAAAGACGAAGCAGAAGATGGAATAATAGAGCACTCTGAAGTTTTTGAAATATCAGATGATTGCTTAGAAGACAAAGAATTAGAAACTATGAAATATCTGCTTAAATGGGTTGCAGAATATTTCGGAGTGTTTTATTCCAAACACAGTCCTAAAAATCTTAAAATCGAAATTGAGGAGAGAAAGGATGAAGAGAATGGATGATTTTGAAAGAGTAATATGCGACTGCGGAGGAATGTGTATTGATGTAACCAATCTCCAAGAAAACGGAGATGTTTGGTATTGTAAAAAGTGTAAGAAATATATTTGTGAGGGATAAAGATGTGTGAATTATGTGAATTAATGCGCCCATATAATTTAATACCTGACGTATGCACTGATAAAATAAAGTGGGTGAAAAATGGCTGATGAAACAAAACTAATAGGCAATCTAGATGCAAAAATCTGGGCAGAAGAGTTTGTCAAAACGGTAAAAGAACACTCCAATATTCCAACTGATGAAGCAACTATGCTTGGTTGGTTTGCTAACGCCATAATGACCGGTTTTGATGTCTCGGCAAGAAGAGAACAACAAAAGCATAACTGCTGGTGGTGTAAACTAATGAGGTGGTTAGTGGATTAATTGTGAGGTTGTTTAAATAATGGGACATAATGCAAACGGACTTAAAATCTGGGAAGAAAAAGGAATAAACTTCACTTGTAACGCTGCACCACTCCAAGCAGAAGGAGAAATAGACGGAACAAAGTACTCGTATTTCAGAGCCAGATGGAACTCTTGGTGTTTATCAGTAGGAGATAGTTACAAAGATGCAGTGGAAGGAGGAATATTCTCAGTAGGTGGCGACTATAAGAAGAAAACAAAAGACGCAGCAAGCTGTATGTCCAAACAAGATGGCGCAAAGTTTATCAAGTTCGGATTAGACTGTTATCAAAAATGGGGGAAGTTTAGCTATTAATATTCCAAAGGAGATTAAAACTCTATTAAATTTAAAAGAGGGGGATATTGTTAAAGTCATTATAGAAAAGAAGAAATGAAATGCTTAAAATCCAAATTTGAATGGAAGGAATATCATGCCTATCCCAACAAAATTATTTTTGTATCCAAAGTTGGATCAAATGGGATGATTAAGTTATCCAAAACATTAAAGCATTTCGCTAATTTTAATTTTTTGTATGGCAATATAAATAAGAAAATAATAAAATTTCAAATAACAACTGGAAAAGATAGAGGAAACATAATCTATAGAA
>CAYIHJ010000059.1:0-3615 GCA_964363245.1 Candidatus Woesearchaeota archaeon
CAAAGGTGCTACATTACCTGCAACAGATGCGGTAGAACTCTCTAGTCCATTACTCAATACTATTTTTATTCCATCAATAGCATCTCCACCAGACTTCCTGTTATATGTAACATCACATTCCCAAGTTACGTTATTACTAGCACAATTTACAGCATTTGCTTTTACATCAACTTGTAAACACTTAGCACCAATTTCTGTTTGGCTAGCACCACTCTGTAGGACATTACTTACAACTACCCACACTATTCCAATTGCTACCAATACCAACAGAATTATTATTAATGTACTTACAACTTCCGACAAACCTCTCTTGTTATGTATCATATTTTTCAACCTCCTTTCATTTCGGATAAAACTATCCTATACAGAGTATAATTTATTAGGGTATAAAAATGTTTTTATTGTCAAGTCAATTTCTATTAAAAGCATTCAATAAATTGAAATATTCTTTTCTGTCAATAACTTTGTCGGTTTCAGATAGTCCAACTTGTTCAGCAAACTTCCAAAATGCTTCTGGTTTATATCCTTGTTTTTTTAATGAAGCAATTGTTGGAAGTCTTGGATCATCCCACCCCTTATATTCTTTTTTCTCTATAGCTTCTCTCATTTTTGTTGAAGATAACTCCATATCTGTGAATTTATACCTTCCAAGAAAAGCAGTCCAAGGAAATTGCTTCTCTTTTCCCAATGCTTTGAAAATCATCTTCTGTCTTTTTGCATTATCTATGTGATCTTTTGCTCTTATTATATGAGTCATCCTGTCTTCTATATCGTCAACCGAAACTGCAAAATTCATAAGAGGCCAAACACGATATTTTTTTCCCTGTCTGGCGTGAGAAGCCAGGTTTATTCTGGCTAACGGAAAATCTCTCATTGCTGGGTTCTTATCTTTCATACCTTTGTCAGACTTAAACCTAAGCACAGATTCCCCTTCCCCATAACCATTCTTATCAAGCATCCTTTTCCATCCCACAAGATTTTCTTTTACTGAATTGTTTCTACATGGGCAATCTTTCATTTCATCAACATATTTCTTGAAATTCTCAGAAGAACAAGTACAAACATAAACTGCTTTCTTGTTTATCAATTTCTCAGCATACTCATAATATGTCTTCATATGGTCAGACTGAATTTGAATCTGCGCCAGTCCATCAAAGAGCCACTTGCTTTCATCTGCAATCATTTTATATGCTCCTGGATAAATGTTTTCAGGATTAGTATCTTCTATTCTCACATAAAATTTTCCCCCATATTTCTTGATGTATAAGAAAGATATGCAAGCAGTGGCAGCATGTCCTATATGCAACGGACCAGATGGCGATGGAGCAAATCTCATTATGACCCCTGTTTTCTTCACATTAGGTAATTCCTCAAGTCCTTGTCTGACTTCTCTTTCACTTATCACTTCTTTCAATCCTTCGAATTCCGCGGCTTGTTTTTCCGCGCTTAATTTATTGACCTCATTAACTATTTTACCAATATCTTTAGCAAACTTTCCAACTTCGTTTTTCTTTAGTCCTTCACTAAACATAGAAGAGATTACAGAACCTTGTTGTGCTTTTCCATCATGTGCAATTGCATTCTTCAAAGCATGTGCACGAGCTTTCTTTTCAAAGTCTTTCATTATAAAATGGAAAAAGAATTCTATATTAATAAACCTAATTATGTCCCTGCCCGAACGCCTGTCTTCCTTTCAAGAAGTTCAACCCTCTGCTGAAGATGATAAATTTGTGTTGATATTTCATCAAGTTTTCTAGTCATATCTGATAACATTTTAGCCAATTTTCTTTTCTTTTCTTCAGGAGTTTCTTGTTCTGTCTCGTTAGAGTTTCCAGAAGAATCAGAAGAACCAGATTGGGTATATCCAAGATTACTAAGGATATTGAATGAGTCCGAACTATTATTTTTTTTAACTTCGTTGGTTTTCTTATATCCTCCACTCAAATCCAAAACCCTATCCTTCTTTCCAAAACCTAAAAATCCCATTATTTCTAGAAGAAGAGGTTATTTTTAAATTTAGTTATGATGAACAGAGTGTTTCAAGGAAACATTTTTTAAATAAGCTTTATTTAATTATAACATGAAAAGAGGGTATTCTCAATGGTAGCAACTATTCAACAAATTATAGGAAAAATAAACCCAATACTTTATGCAGAAAACGGGGAAGAGCTATTGAAAAAATACGGCTCTGCTGAAAACATTCCCGCCGGTGAAGTAAAAGAAAAACCTCTCTCAGAACACAAACTTGTTTATGATTCATCTTCTGAAACCCTCGAACCAATATATTTCTTTATTCTTGACTTAATGAGTGACTTCGGGCTTTCTCCTGAAAAATATGTTGATACATTTACTTCTTCCCCCGGATCTGGACATTTTTCAGAACTGGGACAAAAAGCTACTGCAATGCAACAACAAGGAACAAAAGTTCTTGGAGATATAAATGCAGTTATGAGAAGCATTCTAAATCTCATATATGACCTACGGGAATTCAAAATAAGACTTCAGTCTTATAGTGACTTAAACTCAAAAGACAAAAATATGGCTCAAGCAGCCGTATTGAGTCTAAAACAAATATGGTTAGATAAAGTTGATATAAACAAAGGACAATCAAGTGTAAAGGCAATGGCACTTGGCCAAGCAGGATTTCAGACACTAATAGATGCATTTCTTGTTGTCGCAGATGTAGAAGACGCTGACAAGGTTGATTTAAATGACAGAGTAAAAAGGATTGTAAAAGCAAGAATACTTGAATTTAACGACTGGCTAAGAAATTCTGGGCTAGAACTTAAAAAAAGATACGAGATAGAAAAAAATTATCTTAAAAGTCAAGTGAATAGTCTGAAACTTTATTCAAGATGGGCAAAGCCTTATTTAAGGGCAGCAATGAAGCTAGAAATGAAAGAAATGGGAAGGGATCCCGCTCTTGTCAAAGTGTTTAACACAATTCTTCTTGAATTATCTGTTCTTGGAAAATCAAAATTAAAAATAGCAGATTTGGCTCTTGAAGGAAAACTTCCTACAGATTTCAAAAATCTCCAACAAAAGAGGGATTATTTTGGTTGTGTACTTGTTGATTTTAAATTTAGAGGAATTCCACAAAGAATAAGTCAACAATCACATTATGCTTTTGGTGGAAAAACAGAAGTTATCTTCAACTCATATGCGCTAAATAGCGATGAATTAGAAAAACTGAATCAAGAAGCAGAAAAAGAAGACTTAGGAGATGTTTTTGCATTAGTTGAGGGAATTACTTCTGGAAGTCTTGACCAACTTAAAGATGATATAGATTTTTTTCTTGAAGAAGGACCTAATTTTGAGCCAGAGAAACAAAAAAGTCAGTTAAATCCTTTTGTTGCACTCTTTGGAGGATATAATAAAAAAGAACAGCCAGTCCCAACAAAAAATAAAAAAGAAGATAAAAAAACGGGGCCAGTAAGTCCAGACACATGGATAGAAAAAACTCACTTAAGAACTCTCGCAACAGAATCAGCAGAAGGTATGGCGTTCAAGCTCTTTGATATATACAAGTCAGCACATGGTATGCCAAGCTATACTTAATATTTTTTACAACATCAAATTTATATATTTCTTTAAACAATTTATTGTATGAAAAAA
>CAYIHJ010000060.1:0-3480 GCA_964363245.1 Candidatus Woesearchaeota archaeon
TTATCTGATTTTTCTATAGGGGTTCCGGTAAATCCGATGAAAGAAGCATTGGGCAAAGCATCTCTAAGATATTTAGCATATCCATACGTGATTAATGCCTTGTCTTTTTTGTCTATTATTTTGGCAGAAAATCCATATTGTGTCCGGTGTGCTTCATCTGCGATAACAATGATATTATCTCTGTTTGAAAGGACGGGATATTTCTCTCTATTTTCATCAGGGAAGAATTTCTGGATAGTTGTGAAAACAATACCTCCAGACGATACTTTAAGAAGATCTTGCAGTTCTTTTCTATCATTTGCTTGTTTTGGCGTATGTCGCAAGAGATCACTACATCTTCCGAAAGTACCAAAGAGTTGATCATCTAGATCATTTCTATCTGTCAAGAGAATAATAGTTGGGTTATCAAGTTCTTTCACTAATTTTCCAGAATAGAAAACCATGGTTAAAGATTTACCGGATCCTTGTGTATGCCAGACAACTCCAGCTTTTTTATTGCCTGCCTTTGCTTGATAAGTTGAAGCTAATGCTTTGTTGACCGCCCAATATTGATGATAAGCGGCAATTTTCTTCCATATCTCTTTATCTTTTTCAAAAACAATAAAATTTCTTATAAGGTCTAATATTCTCTTTTTATCACACATTCCTCTTAATAAAACTTCAATTTCAGTTAATCCTGTGGATGGTTTTTCTCCATCGATAGTTTTCCATTGCATAAACCTCTCTCTTTCAGAGGTTATTGTTCCTGCCCTGGCTTCAATTCCATCACTGATGATTAAAATTTCGTTGAATCTGAATAAAGAGGGAAGTTGTTCTTTGTATGTTTGGAATTGGTCATAAGCTGTCCAAATATCTGCCTTTTCATCTGCCAAATTCTTTAATTCTAAAACAACTAATGGTAAACCATTGATGAAAAGAATGACGTCTAGTCTTCTGTCTATATTGTTTTCTTTAACTGTAAACTGGTTTACTGTTGTGAATTCATTATTTTCTATATTTTCAAAATCAAATAATTTTACTATAATATGCCTTTCTTCTCCTTCTTTTGAGATTGGGATACTTACTCCATCTACTAACAATTTATGGAAATTTTCATTATTTACAATTAATTTCTGAGATTCGCTTCTGAGAATCTGTTTTATTGCCTGCTCTCTGGCTTCCTCAGGAACAGATGGATTTATTTTTCTTAAAGCATATCTTAATTTATCAACAATAACTACATCTTTATAGTCTGATCTTAGGGCAGAGCTTCCGCCGGGCAGATATTCCTCATTGCTTCCTCTGATTATATCGTAATCTAAAGACTTGAGGATTTGTAAGACGTTCTCTTCCACGTGTTCTTCAGTTATAAGTTTTTTCATTTTTTATCTTTGGTATCTCCAGATTTTGGGTTTTTCTTACTTCTTATTAATTCTTCCTCTTTCCATCTATCAAAAAACGCCTCAACTTTAGGTGCTGGACTTTCAGGAACCAATTCTTTTCCCCAACCTTTTTGCACCAATGACCAGAATAATATAACCAAAGGCAAGAACAACAAGAGAAGAACGCATAAATTATAATATATTAATATTCCAGAAAAAGCCAAGATTAGGGCTATGTAAAGTGTCAAGACATTATTAAAGAATATTTTATTTCTTCTTTGATTAAAATTCCATAAATGAGCTAGAACCCCATAAATTGATCTCAATCCTTCTTCATAAAAATCTTCTTCTTTTATTGATTCAAATGTCTTCTTAATATCCTCCTTCTCAAACCACGGAAACCAAACATGCTTTGGAATTAAATTGTAAAGAGAAAAAAGGAGAGATGTTAAAAATGCTCCCAATGGAATTAAAAAAACTAACTCCCCTTTTAATATAAACTCGTCAAAGATTGTGATAAAGATTAAAATTAATAATGATTCGACAGCTAGAAGAAACTCAAAACTCCTGTTGTTTGTCCTTATATCAAACAGAAATTTGTAATGTTCATAGATATGAGGATAAATCTCTTTAAAATATAATTTAAGTCTATCTAAATCTTTCTTTGTCATTTTACTTCAACCCTCACAGGAACTCTTATCTTTCCAGTCATCAATCTTGGAAGAAGAGAATCTCGGATTTGAGATAAACTTTTGTTTTCAATTATGTTACTAAACATTTTATTTCTAATCTTGTTGATTATCATATTAAATCTTTCTAAAATACCATTCTCTGGAAGTGCAAAAGACAAATCTAAGACCGCATCTTCCGGTAAAGCTAAAACTGTTGTACCTGTGGCAAACCCTCTGACTCGTCCTTTATATTCATCTGTCTTTAGAAGATAAAACAAGAAAAGATTAGATATTTCTGACTTATTTCTAATTGCATAGATGTGATGAGTAAATAATACTTTCTCATTTCCTAAATCTGGAGGAATAATTGAGGGACTTCCCAATATTAATCTATCCTGAGTAATATCGGTATTCGCAATTACTAAATCCCCTGATTTAACTAAATTTCTCTCTTTATAATCGCCAGAGTAATATTTTAAACCTTCATATACAAAATTCTTTTTATGTGAAATAGTCCCTAAATTTACCATAGGCATACCCGAATCAGATAATCCCTTTCCTTTATAGGATAATCCTCGTTCTAATTTAATGAACTCTCTAAGTGTGCTTTGTTTCCAACTCTTAGGAATCTCCCCCATTTCAGAATCAACCATTTCTCCGCCTGAGCTTTTGTATGGCTTGCCTTGTTCATTTGGAAATTCAAAATCAACAAACCATCTTTTGAAAATTGCTCGGTTTATCTCTTCTAATATTTTATTCATTTGTTGGTTGAGTTCTATTTTAGAGTCTAAGTCGGAGAGGATTTTTGCGATGGCAGATTGTTCATTCTCTTTTGGAAATGGAAATTTTAATTTTGCGATGTCATCACGAGTTACTGAGCCATAAACTGTACCAGTTTCTTTATTAATAACATAGCTTTTGAATCCTTTAAATAAATAGAAGATAAATAGATTATTTTTTCCATCAATAGACATTAATCCCCTACCGATACAAACATCCTTATCAGCTATGTTTACCTCACCGACAGGCGCTCTTACACTTAATAATACTGAACCTTTCTTTGCAAGTTTAGTTATTTTAGTTGTCCACGTATCATAATTGGGATATAAACTACCAAAAGTTCTTATTCCTTGTAAAAATAATGTACCTTTATTATTCAGATTATAATACTTTGATTCTGGAGATTGTCCCATAATAATTTTTGCATAATTTTCTAACTCGTCAAAAACCCAATCTTCAGGAATGATACCTATTTCAGTTTTTTTAAATTTTATTTTTTGATTCATTTATTGCTACTCTCTTTAGAAGCTTGGTTAAATAATCCTGGGTGCTCTGCTAAGTAGATTATGCCTCTGATAACAAATGCCTCAGACGTATCTTTAAAAAATCTCTTGTTTATATTTGGATTTTTAACGACTCTCCAGAACAATCCGTAAATTTCATATTTA
>CAYIHJ010000061.1:0-3394 GCA_964363245.1 Candidatus Woesearchaeota archaeon
AACGAACTCAACATCTATTCCCAAAGAAATCAAGTCTGAAATTACCAATGAGTTCTTTTCTCTATAATCTGCAGTAATTTTCTTTCTTTCTATATGGTGTTCCTTAACCTTTTTTTTTGAAAATATATTAAATATTTCTTTGGTTTTCATTTTTCACAGTATTTTTTGTGATTCTTTTGTTTCTTTAGCCTTCTCATTCATATCTTTTTTTATGGAATCTATAGCTACGTGCATTTTTTTCTCCCTAACTTTTGAAACATAAAAATAGGCTTCATCCCTTGTCTTTTTTGTAATAAGGATAATGAGTTTACCTTTTATCAACCTGGCTGTTCTTCCTGCTCTCTGTATGGCCCTTATTGCAGATGGAATAGGCTCGTAGAAAATAACAACATTAACCTCTGGAATATCCAGCCCCTCTTCTCCTATTGAGGTTGCACATAAAACATTTATTTCTCCAGAAGAAAATTCAGTAATCACTCTCCTTTGTTCTTTTTGATTTAATCCAGTTGTTTCTCCAGCATTTATCCTCTTTGCTTGCCCGACAAATATTTTTGCTTTGACGTTTTCTATAGCATTTAATTTTCTGGAAATTATGGAAGCAGTATCTCTAAATTGAGTGAATACTATTATTTTTCCCGAAGCATTTTCTCCAATCTCTTTTTCTATGATATTTACAAGTTCTTGAACTTTAGGATGTTCTATTCCTTTCTCAAGAAGAATGTTTGATCTAAGATAAGCAAAAGTGAATTCAGGTTTTGAAACTAATTTAACAACTCCTCTACTTTGTTTTTTACTGGCTTGATCTAAGAGAGTTTTAAGATAATTGTTAAAGCTTTGAAGAGTTTGCGTTTCAAGAAGCTCCAAGGCGTGTTGTATTTTTATTGCCTGGGCGCATGTGCTTGATGCTATAAGATAATTGAAATTCTTGTTCCCTCTTGCAATGTATCCCATTATTTTTTTCTGAAGTTCAATTAATCCAATCTTTGTAGGTGGACCAAACAACAACTTTCGGCTCCTTAGTTCATCTGCATAATTTGAGAAAACTCTTAGAAGGGCTTGCCTTATTTCTTCCATTTCTGGAGGAAAGTTAATTTCTATTTTTTCAAATTCCAAATCTTGTACGTATTCTTTTACATCTATGCTTTCCCTTGTTCTTAGTTCAACTTCTTCTATAGAGAGATTTTTACAAATTTCATTTATGGTTGATTTTTCACTTCCAGGAGAAGCAGTCAAACCAATTATCCTTGGGTGCTCTGCAGTCTCAATATAATTTTTTGCGATGAAATTATAATCATAGTTTTTCATACACCTATGGGCTTCGTCTTCTATCAAAAGACAGACATTGTTTAGATTGTATAAATTATTTTTTACATCGTTTGCAATACATTGTGGTGTAGAAAAAATAATGTCTGCTGTATCCCAGATTTTTCTTCTATCTTTTGGATCTACCTGGCCAGTGAACATTTGCATGTCTGCAAAAAGCTCAGTAAGGTGTTTTCTGAAATACCTAAGGTGCTGATCTGCTAAAGGTCTCGTTGGAGCAAGAAAAACTACTTTTTCTCCAGGAAATTGTTTCATCCTTTCAATAGTTACCATTAATCCAATAAGAGTTTTCCCTAACCCTGTTGATAAGACAACAAGACAATTTTTCTTAACGCAGGTTTCAAAAATTCTTTGTTGATATTCACGAGGTTCAATTCCTTGAAGAAATTTCATTAAAAAGAAATGTTATATCCTTATAAAAAGATATCTTCTCTTTTTGTTTAAATAATTTGTTAGTATGGAAAGAGGATACCTTTAATGTATAAAGATAGTTCCAACCAATGCTAATAAAATTAAAGTTGCAAGCACTGTCCATGCCAACAAACTGCCAAAAAAGATTTTGTTTCCATCTAAATCAGACAAGGGAAACATATTGAAAAAGGCATAATAAAGATTTAGTTTTGCAAACTCTTCAAACCCTATAAGATATCCTATTAATGAGAAGAAAAGATTAGCAACTATCCCTGAAGCTGCAATCCAAGCCATATGTGATTCCGTCATTTCAGAAAAAGAATATAATCCGAATCTTTTCACAGCTCTGGATGTCTTTGGTTTTACATCGAAAACTAGAGAAGCCATCCATACAAAGCTTCCAAATGAAAATAAAAATATTTTGGATATTAAAGGAAGAAATGCTCCCATTGGAAATGGTTTTTTGAAAGACTGATTTGGTTTGAAACCATATCTTTCGACTTCCCAAATCTTCATCTCAACTTCAGAGTCAAGATAATAACTCATCATTTTTTTTGTAAAAATATTTATTAAAAGAACCAAAAATACTGCTAATAGAATATCGAGAAAAAAACTAAAGGTTTCAACGAGACTTATCGCGAATGCAAGGATGACTGAAATTACCAAAATTACTATAATTTCTTTTTTGTTAAACATATTTTTCCAAGGCACAGCGTTTTTATAAAGGTTTTTATAAATTATTGATTGTTATAAAAATGAAGAGAAAACTATTTAAATAAGAATTTATAGTCTTTATTATGAGAGTAAGAAAAATTTCAGAGGTGTTGGGAACAAAAGTTTACACCGATGCAGGAGATTTCTTTGGCGAGATAGAAGAAGCAAATCTTAATGAAAATAAGGTAGAAGGATGGAGAATAAAAGTTGGTGGAAGCGTAATGTCTTTGATTGGAGGAGCTAGAGGGGTAATAATTCCACATCAGTTTGTAAGGGCAATTAGCGATATATTCATCATAAATAGATCAGCACTTCCAAGTGGTCCAGAATCTTCAATGGAAGAAGTTCCTGCAGAGATATTATAATCAATTTCTCATATAAAAATATTTAAATACAGCTTTTTACTTTATATAAGTATAAAATGACAGTCGAAACAATTCTTCAGCATTGGATTTTAACAAGCTTTGTATATCCTTTCCTTTTAATCTTCTTCATAGTTTTTGCAGCTCTTGAAAAATCAAAAATATTGGGTGGAGATGACAAAGCACAATTAAATGCCCTTGTAGCTTTTGTAATTGGGCTGATTTTTGTAAGTGCCGTATTCCCAAAAATAGTTGTAGGTAATTTAATTTTATTTCTTACCGTTTCACTGGTAGTAGTGTTTGTATTTTTATTATTGTGGGGTTTTGTTATGGGAGAAGATATAAAGTTGAATACTAAACCACTTAAGATGGCTGCAGCAGGATTGATCTTTATTGCGGTAGCTGTTGCTGTTCTTTGGGCAACTGGCACATGGACGCCTGTTTATGAATTCTTGTTTAAAAGAACATGGAGTAAAGAGTTTTGGACAAATGCTCTTTTTGTATTGGTTATTATAGGAGCTCTTGGGGCGGTTCTTAAGACAACTAAGAGTAAATAGCTATAATGGTGATTAGGAAAATTGTAG
>CAYIHJ010000062.1:0-1885 GCA_964363245.1 Candidatus Woesearchaeota archaeon
TAACACCCCCAATATTTCCAGGGTTTAATCCCGGGATATTCATCTTAATTCTGCTATCTGTTAATTCAACTGCAATAGAATAAGAATCCAATTCCACACTCGTATTCTTTATTATTTGAGCAATTGCCAAATCTTCAGAATAATTAATGTTATTAACATTCTGAGTAGGGCTAAAGAAATAAAGCGCCGCAAATGTAAAACCTGCAAATAACACAAATGCTAAAATAAATTCTAAACTTCCCAACCCTCTTTTTTGCATAAAATACTATAATTTCTGCCGTTTTTATAGGTTATTGTATCCTAAAATTCTCTCAGACTAATATTAGAATCCATAAAATCAATTTCCGTAGTATTTGTTTAAATTATTCAGGATATTTTGCTTTTCCCAAAGAATGAAATTTTTTTTCATTTTTTTCCTTGAATACTCTTCCTTTGAGCTGTTTGGGGTGAAAATTAAGCTCTTGCAATTTTTCATCTGAAGAAATTAATTCAATAGACTTAACTTTCTTATCAGGATCAAGGTTTTCAAGAGTCCCTCCAATTACATTGCACTTAAATATTATGTCTAGAGTGTCATCATTATCTGTGTAAACACTCTTATAATAAATCGGTCCGATTATTTCAACATCAAGACCGCACTCCTCTTTCACTTCTCTTGTTATACATTCTTCTAGGCTCTCTGAATGCTCTAACCCTCCTCCAGGTAGAAGGTAATAAACTCCTGCTTTGGAATTTTCATGCTTTACAACTACTAGTTTTCCTTCATAGAATATAATTGCAGAAACTCTAATATTTGTTTTCATGTTGTGTATCTCCTTCCAGACTTTATTATATTTAAACTATTTGACCCCTCATTGAATAATAAATCCAAAATACTCATAAAGGGTTCAAATCCTTCGAAGGTTTGATTGTATAAAGGATGCCGATAATCTTGAAATAGTAATTTTATTCCAGCATTATCAAATAATCCTCTTTCAAGATATTTGTTTCCGTCAGTTCCAGAGATGTATTCAGTTGTATCAAATTTTTTACAAATATCCAGTATAGCCTGTGAAGATTTAGTCTTAATATCTAATTCGCTAGAAAGAAAGACTTTAGTTTTTATACCTAACTCTACCAATATCCATTTGATTAATTCTACATTAAAATCATACAAATAAGTCCAGTCCTTACCATAAATCTCTTTTATTTTTTTTATATAAACCCTGTAAAACTTAGAATCGGAATAGTTTTCTCTAAGATATTCAAGATGTTTATTTTTCCAATTTTGAGTATTATCTATCTTGACTTTATTTATTTCTGCGCCAAAAGGATAGGATACTGGGATGGTCATCCATTTCCAGGCACTCTTAGTTCTTATTTTGTTCCTATTCTGAAAATCATTCTTTTTAAATTGAGTATCATCATATAAAACAAGAACTTCTGCGCAATCGCATTTATCAAAAAATCCTAAATAGGGCAAAAAATTTGGTTGGTGTATTGTTAGTTTCATTCTAAGAATCTGAAAACTTCAAAGCTTTCAGCAAATTTAACATTCCCTTGGTATCCTCTGAAAATAGCATTACTTTTAATAGCTTCAATCTCAAAATATCGTTTATTCATTTTTAACAACGAACGATAAATAGATAATGTTTTCATTTTTTTATCAATAAAATTGGTTATATCCACAAAAAAGGTTGGCCTAAAGTCAAGGTCAGAAGAGGGGGATTCGAAAAATAATATTTGCCTTACTTTTCTACCCGCAGCCAAAACTGCTCTACAAGTATTTCGATGGTCTTGATGAATATCATGAAGAGAATGGGTATAAACTCTATCTATTTTATAAAAATGGATTATCTTTTCCACTCTTTCTATCAATTCATATCCTTCTGGCACATTTGTATCC
>CAYIHJ010000062.1:1895-3368 GCA_964363245.1 Candidatus Woesearchaeota archaeon
CAAACCCAAGAAAAATCAACTTTTTTACACCCAACAATTTTGCAGATGCAATAGCTTCTCTTTTTCTTTCTTTCACCAGGCCTATCTTGCCCCCATCAGATACTATTACAGAAAATATTTTATCTCCTTTGGAGCAATGTTTTGCGATTGTACCTGCCATCCCCAGCTCATAATCATCAGGATGTGCGCCTACAATTAGAATTTTCATGCTACTCTCCCTACTATTTCTTGCGTTGCTTCTTCAATAGTCATCTTTGTCGTGTCAATCACAAAGTAATTGCTTTCCCTGCTTAATATCTTTTCTATTTCCTTTTCTAAGTTTATTATTGTTAAAGGATGTAACTTTACAAACTCATCCAAAGAGCTCAATGTTTCTCTTTCATTCATTCTTGCATATCTCTCTTCAGGAGAGGCTTTAAGAGCAAAATTAAAATCAAAGTGTGTATACATACAAGAAAGCGGTTTCCAAAGTAATTTGTTAATTCCCCATTTATTAAAAACTTTCGAGAAGGCAATGATGCTTGGAAATGCTCTTTCTTGGATAAAATAATCCACTCCCTCATATTCGGGAATTTTATCTGGTCTCTTATCAGCAAGAAGGCTAAAAGTATACATCAATTCTTTTAAAGAAGAAGATTTGAAGCTTGAAGCCGCCAACAACGGAAATTGTACTAATCTTGAGTTCTTGTATATGGGCCCATCATTAGTACATACTTTATGTCCGTTCGTGGATAAGGCATTACTTATGCTCTTGACTAGGGTTGTCTTGCCACTAAGCTCGGTCCCTTCTAGTAGTATTGTTTTCATTTTGTTGGAATAAATATCGTGCCTAAATAATATTGGTGGAGGTGCTCTCCTTCCACAACTCCCAAAGTCCTTGTTTTAGTTTCAATATATCCCTCATCTTTGTCAAATTCAGAATTTCTTACATAACTCTGACACCCATCACAATTATCTCTTTGAAATTCTGCGAACTCTTCATGTTCCATAATCTTTTGCAAGTCATTAGTAAAAATATTTCCAGCTATCCCATCATAGAAAACGCAAGGGGTAACGTCTCCGTTTATTTTTATTCTCAAACTTGTTTTTCCACAAGGGCAGCCTTTCTGTAGCCCTTTCTGGATGCCTAAAAAGGACAAGAAAGAAGGGTCTGATGAAATTATTGGTTTTTGTTCTGCAAACTGAGCAAGCTGTTTGTAAGATATCCTCACTTCTTCAGGAGAACAAATAAGTTCTCTGTTAGGCAGATGATATTTAGGTCTTAGTCTATTGATTCTAAGCATATCTGCACCTATTTTTCTAGCGAACTCATACATTTTTTCCATTTCAAAATAGTTGGATTTCATAATCGTCGTAACTAGCTCAGTTCTGATCCCCTTTTCTATAAGAAATTCCAAGGTTTTTACTGCGGATTCAAATGCCCCCTTTCTATTACATAAACTATCATGTCTCGCAGCCTCCGGAAAGTGGATA
>CAYIHJ010000063.1:0-3313 GCA_964363245.1 Candidatus Woesearchaeota archaeon
AAGAAATAAATCTGCTTGCTATGCGGTTGGATATTTTGGCTTCATCGCCGGCAAGAGTTTGAAAGTTTCCCGTTGGATAAATTGAGGGGTGGGCTGGGTCTGTTTTCTTGCCTTCTACTGGCTCGTTTCTTTTTATCAACGCCTCGGCATTGAATTGCTTCGCAAGTTTCTTTAGTATGGAATCATATCCTAAAGAGGCAGGAAGCTTTTGACTAGATGTTCTTGGATATGATATCAAACTTGCAAGATATAATGATTGGGCGGCTCTTAAGGTTGCAGAGGGAGTTATTCCATGAAGGGCGTAAGCTTCTGTTTGTAGATTTGTAAGATTAAATGGAGGATTTGGAGGAATAATTTGCTGTGTTTTCTCTGTTGATACTTTTGCAATTTTTCCTGAGAGATTTTCAAACTTCACGATTTCTTTTTTATTAAATAGGTCTCGTGTGTGTTTTAGTTCAACCGCGGGTTTTGTAAGTTTGATAAAGACTTGCCAATAAGGTTCTGGTTTAAATTGGAGGATTTCTTTTTCTTTTTTTACAATAAGGTTTAGAGCTGGACCTTGAACTCTTCCTATCGACATAATTTTAAATTTTCCAGTTGATTTTATAGCATTCATTAAAGCTCGTGAAAGATTTATTCCATAGTACCAATCAAGATAATGTCTTGTTTCTCCTGCTATTGCTTGACCCCAATTTAAACTATTTATTTTCGACGCGTAAGCGTCGTTTAATTCCTGGTCTGTAAGTGTTGAGAATTTCATTCTGCTAGCATCTTTTTGCCCACATATAAATCTTACAACATTTAGTCCTATAACTTCTCCCTCCACATCATAGTCTGTTGCAACTGTTACGCTTCCAGCATTTTTAGCAAGAGAAGATAAAACATCATAATATTTTTTTGTAAAATCTTTTTTTAATGCAAGATAATTTGGAACCCAAGAGATGTCAAATACAGGGAGTTTTTGTCCTTTTGTTTGATTATTTTGCCTTAATGTGAAAAGATGTCCAACTGCACATGCAACAACTAACTTTTTTCCATTTCTTTCAACCTCATAATATGGAACGCCCTTAACATTTTTCCCAACTGCCTTCCCAAGGGCGTTTGCAATCTTCATAGCAGCTTGAGGTTTTTCTGTAATGACTAATTCATAACTTCCTTGTTTTAAGGATATTTTATTGGGAGTATAGGTTTTTTCTTTTCTTTCTGTAACTCTTTTAGTTGTTTTTTTAGTCTTTGTTTTTGTTACAGATTTTACTGCTTTCTCAATTTGTTTTTCTTCCTTTTTTATTATTTTTGTTATAGATGCTACAATATTAGGAGCAGGCATTTCTTTGACTACTTTTTCCACTGCTTTTCTCAAATCATGCACGTCAACAGGGAAAAACTCTTCTGCCGTTTTTTGCTCATGTGGCTTTATTTTCTTTTTTCTTTGCATAATTATAAGGAATAGCTGGACTTTTTATTGTTTTTGATTATAATCATCAAATAAGATATAATCTTTTATACTATCTAAAACCATAATTTTTATGGCTGATATTGAAACGAGAACCTTAGATATTTTTTTGAGTGCATTTTTGCAAGAGAAAAAAGAAATGATTTGGATGGAGTATCACATTTCAAAAGGGAGAGGAGGAAATTTTAATTTAGGGATATATGAAGGATCACAAAAAATAGCTGATTCAGTTATTAGGACATTAAGAGAAAATTCTTTTGAACCTTTTATTAGCAGGGTTGTAGTACATAACGGAACGTTTTTAGACGGACAGAAAAGATACAAGTTAGGAGTATTGTGTTTCTCAGATGTTTCTGCAGTTTTACAAAGAAGGACTATTCAAATTTATCATAATACTCCACTTTTTACTGAGATGTCTGATTGATTTTTTGACAAATATTTTTATCTTTATATTTCGAACACTTTTTCTTTTCTACTTACATTTATGACTCTTGTCTTTCCGAAGTTTTCTTCTAATCCAGAAGCTTCGTGCATATGTGCAGTAATTAAGATGTCTGGCTGAAACTCATATACCGCCTTTGATATTGCTTTTGAACCTTTGAACCCAAATTTCTCTGCTTTGCTTCCTGCAGGATGCATATGTGTAACCATTATTTTTTTCTTTGCGTCCTTCATACCTTCGTGCCCTTTTTGTAGTGTTTCAAATATTTCTTCGTCAGGCATCCAATGAATTCCCATATCTGTTCCCCCTGAACCAAATATTCCTAAGTTTCCACTCCTGAATGTCTCTCCGTGGAGATTTTTTGCATAAGGTTTGTACATTTCAGAAAGAAAATGAATGGTTGACATAGACTCATGGTTTCCCGGAATTATCAAAATAGGTTTTTTTGCTTTTGCAAATGGACCAATTATTCCCTTTAGAGACATTTCTGCGAAAGTTAGGTCTCCTGCTAAGATTATTATGTCTACATTTTCTTTTTCAGCCCTTGCTGCTAGCTTTTTGACTAGTCCAGTGTCTCCGTGCACATCTCCGATTGCAAGTATCTTTGTTTTCTTGTTTTCTTTCTTATTTACCATAAATTTTTATGTTGAGATTAGTTAATAAATATTCTGAAACCTATTTTTCGAAAGATTTAAATCAAATAAATTTTCAATAAACTTTTGAAAACCTGCTTCCAAAAGATTTAAAAGTAAGGTATTTTCTGGATATATACATTAAAATATCCATATCAGAAAGACACATACAATGAAAGACAACTTTGATATCTTTTTCAGGAGAAAGCCGGCGTTGATGCTGGTATCTTTGAAAAAGAACGTTAGAATGAGGTATGGGAGTATTCTGGCTAAAGAAGTAGATTGTACTTATAGCCACGCAGTGAAGATTTTGCAAACACTTGAAGAATTGAGCTTGGTTGAGTTTGAGAAAAAGGGGCGTATAAAATTGATAAAGTTGACCAAGAAAGGTAGAAATGTTGCAGATGCTATTGAGAATATACAAAATCTCATAAGATAAGCTGAAGATTTACTCTCGCCCCGAACAACCTTCTTGAAAAAAGGTTGAAATGTTTTATTTGCAAAAATTTAAAAATATTTTTTGATTTGTTTATTTGTGGTATTGCAATATAAGTTGAAGAAAGAAAAGAGATGGAAGAAGTATCCTGGTAAAGAAAAGATAAAGAGAGGCGTAAGCAAGTATAACTTTAGACTTTTGAATGAAGCAAAAACAAAGACCTTGGCAGAGGGAAACTATGTTAAGGTTTTAAAGAGATTTAGGGCTATTGAGTTCTTTAAGCATAGGAAATAGGCATGGCCCCGATGGGATTTGAACCCACGACACCTGGATTAAGAGTCCAGTGCTCT
>CAYIHJ010000064.1:0-3076 GCA_964363245.1 Candidatus Woesearchaeota archaeon
TTACTTGGAAGACATAAAAGATTACGTAGAAAAATCACTCGCTGAAAAAAAAGATTACTCTATTAATAACATAAGCAACCCCATAAATGAATACTTGGAAAGTATATATGAAATTGGATTTAAAGATTTTCTAAGTTTATTGAGCTACAAACCCAATGAAAACATAACCAATTCTGATATTTATGAAGAATACAAGGAAGAATTTTTAACTCATCTAAATGAAATAAAAAAGACAAAGGATTACCAAAGTGCCCCTAACAAAGAAGAATTTCTGAGCAAGGTATTAATAAACCACATAATACAAACTGAGAAAGAGAAAATTGCTTACTACTTAGCCTCTCATGGAAAAAAAATTTGTATTGTAAAAATTCCAAAAGATACGGAAGAACAGGAGCAGTTTTTAGGGTATAAAATATCCACATCCAGAGGAAAAGAAGGTTTAGAACCCATAAAAGATGCTCAATATCATATAGTCAGTAGCCTGTATGATGAGACGAACCTTCTAAATAAAAAGAAGGTTAACTATTACGTCTTAAATTCTTTCAATCATAAATATCCAGAAATTGATAGTGAATTGGGAAAAGTTGTTTTCTATGAGGACTTAAATGACTTATTAGATTTTGAAAGTATTGACTTTAATAAACAAATAATGTTGGACAATAAGGTTGATTGGATAGAAATATGGAATAACCTTAATGTTAAATCTAATTTACAAAAACTAAGACTAAATTGCAAGATACTTAAGGGCAAATCAATAACAAAAAAAGTTACAAGCGGAGGCAAGATACCTGTAATTGCTGGTGGAAAAGGAGTAGCATACTACCACAGTGTTTCCAATAGGGAGGGGAACACAATAACGGTTAGTGCTTCTGGAAAAAATGCAGGATATGTATGGTATCATAGCACCCCTATTTTCTCTTCTGATTCTTTAACAATAAATTCTTTAAATGAAAAGAAGCTACCTACGAAATATGTTTATGTCATGCTTAAGTATTTACAAAACTATGTTTTCAAGCTTCAAAAAGGAATGGCTCAACCACATATATACAGAACTGACTTAAAAAAAATACTCATACCTATTTTAGATGATAGCTCAATAAAGAAAATAATAAAGAATGTTGAAGAATTGGAAAAGGAAGAGGGCAAAACAGAGGAATACTACAACGTCAAATTGAAAGAAATTGTTGAAACTAATTTAAAATAGACACTATCTAATTTCTTTTTCCACAATGAACTCTCCTTTCAATCCTAATTCTGAAATTTCCTGTATAACTACACAAATATTATGACAAAGAATTTTCAAAAGTAATTCATTCACTTGAGCAGTCTTATCTTTGCTTCTAAGACTATCTTTGAACTTGGTTTTAATCATGTGGAAAACTGTTTCGGCATTGCTTCTCTTGTGATAATGTTCTAAGAATTCGTCATGTTTGTAGATGAAGTAATGATACATCTTTTTCCAGATACCAACACTTGCTCTTTTCCCTCTAACATTTGATTTGAAGGGAATGAAGGGGACAGCACCCACATCCTCAATCGCTTGTAAGTTCAATCTTGAACTGTAAGCCTTGTCTCCACTTACTTCGCCCACCCTAAAAGTCTTAGCTGTCTCCTCAACTAAGCGAGGTAATGAAGGACTATCGTTCACCTCTCCTTCAGTAACTTCCACCCCTGCAATGATGTTGGTTTTCGTGCCAGATATTACGTGTGCTTTCAACCAAAGTCTTTGCGTTCTTTCTCTTCCGTATTTGTAATCAAACCAGCGACCAAATCGTGATGTAGAAAAGCCAGAGGAATCAACTGCGAAGTCTGTTTCAACTTCTCTTAATGGACTTGCACTCATTGATATTAAATTTTTCAAAATATCGGTAATCTCTTCTCTCTGCATAAAGTGTCCTATGGAAGCATAGCAAGGCACAGAATCAACTAATTTCATCTCTTTAGCTATCTTCATATCAGACATGAATCTTCTAAGTGAGAAAGTTGAATAAACTTTTAATGCTGAGCCAAAAATCATGTCAGATAAAGGGAGTGTTGGTCTGCCAAACTTATATTCTGGTTGCTCTGTTAAATAACATAAATCCTTAAGCAGTTTTAGAAATACTAATTTTTCATTAGTCTGAGAATTATCATAAGCTTTCCAGTCTTGAGAGTAACTTATCTTAACTCCTTTGGTTTCAGTTACTTTTCCCTCTTCATCAATCTGTTTCTTGATATAAAACTCAACAGCGTGAATATGCTTACATTTCTTATGCCTTAATTCGCAATCAGGACAAGAGCATTTAGGCTCATCTCTTGTGAATCTTACCATATATTGTCTTGAAGTATTTGTCTGAGAAGTAACCCTCCAACCTTGAGGAGTTTTAACTATCCTTGTTGATTTAGCCAATAGCTTTCCTCTTTCTTCTCTTGAGAGTTTTTTCCAGTTTGTTTTTAATGTTTGTTCCATTGTTTATACATTATGGTACCATAAAGAGTATATAAATATTGTGGTACCACAATAACTAAATTAGTTTAGGAGTCCTAAAAATAGATTGAATAGAACTACTTTTCCAACCACTAAGAAATAGAATCACTCTTTTTCTAAGATAATCTTACCTTTCTCTACCTTAGCCTTAAGGTTCTTATCAACAAGTCCAGACTTTTCAGCAATGTCTTGAGACACTGGAGAGATTGTGTATTTGTAATAGTAACCTTTTCCATCTGCCCTCTTTGTTGATTTCACCTTACTCAGTCTCATAGCAAGTGAATTATAACAAACTATATAAATATAGTGGTACCATAAAATAAAGATGGTTACAACTCCCATTGAAATTACTAATGAGATTTCAGCTTTTTGTAAAGAGATAGATTCAACAACGAGTCCAATATTTCTGGAATATTTTCCAGTTGAAAGATATATTTGTGGGGATTGCTACGGAAATGTAGATAAGCATATTGAAAAGAACGGAGGAAGAACCCAATATGGTTGGATAATATGGGAAGACCCGAAAACCTTTCTGGAAGCAGAATTCCATGTTGTATGGGCGAATGATAAAGAAGAATATTTTGATGTAACTCCGAAAAAGGATGGTGA
>CAYIHJ010000065.1:0-3001 GCA_964363245.1 Candidatus Woesearchaeota archaeon
TTGTGGAATATTTGCTGGAATCTCAATTAATGCCTTTCCTTTGAATTGTGGTAATTTGTTTGTCATTTTATCTCCTTACAACTTTGAAGCCAATCCTTTAAGGTCCTGCTTTCTAAATTCACTTACAGCGTCAGACCTTAATCCTTCAAACTTGTAATTATCAAGGGTTTGCATAATAATCATAGCATGCTGATATTTCTCCATTGTTTTTTCAGCGTCAGAGACTTGTTCAGGAGTATTTGCTCCAGTTCCCTTACCCTTAACAATATGATTTGCTTTTACTACTTTCTTCATTATTGCTCCAATGGTTTCAGTATATTTTCCAAGCGTAGAAACGATTTTATCTTTGTCTGCTTTATCCAAATCCTTTAGAACAGAATCATACCAAGAAGCCATGTCAATAGGCTTGTATTTTCCTTTTTCCTCTTCAAACTTACCTGCATAAACATTTATTGCAGTCTTGATTCCTTCCTCAGATGCTTGAGTTCCTCTTATAAATCCTAAAGCTTCTTCTCCAAGGTTAAGTCCTTTCTTTCCTGCTAACATTTCAAGAGCACTAGGAGCATATCTTGAGTTTTCCTCAGATGATGCCAACCTTCCAGCTAATGCACCATAAGCATATTTCTCAAATCCGTAAGCTGGTTTTTCTTTTGCTGTCATTCGTCTATCTCCTGAGATTTTGAAGAAACGGTATAAAAATCAATAAGTCTATCTGTATTTAAAAATGACTTTTCAACTGTAAAAACATATTTCTTATCTAGTTTCAAAGAATCTTGAAATTCTTTATCCCCAGCAGGAGAATACATTGGAGACCTGTCCGTTCTCTCGTTTGCTTTTACTGAATCAAATACAAAATAATATTCGCCATCTCCCTTAAGTCTTGTCCATCCTCTAAAGGTTTCACAATTAGTTTCATATTTTGTTGCAAAGTTATTAATAGCTAATATGCCGAGTCCTACGACTGACATTCCCATAACTAAAATCTCTCTTAAATTTTTCATTTTATTTCTTTTCTCCTGGTTTTATAACAATCACTTTACTATTATCAAGCGAGACATTCAAATCATCACTCCAAGAGTATAGGCTTAAATCTCCATCCATATACAATCTTGAAAGTCCATTTTCTTTTGTGTAAAGAACCCTTGTTCCTTCATTATCAAAGATAGGCATTCCTCTCTCATCTTGTTTTGTAAATTTCTTTTGATCATTTGAATGTGCTAATTCAGGTACTTCAAAATAATTGAAGTTTTTTCCTGGCTTGAAGTTCAGTCCATAAATAGATTGATTGTCTTCTTCAATTTCTAAGCCATTTACAACAAAAGGCGCATTAAATTCTTTTTTTCCAGTAAGTTTAATCAAAGTATTTGCTAAAGAATAATTTTTGTCGTCATTACCCCTATTTAACTTAAATGCCCTATTTCTTAATACAACTGAAGGAACATCTTTGGATATTTTCTTCAAGAAATCACTATCTTCTTGAACTATTTGATCCAATTCTGACATAGTTGCTGTTCTTATTCCTATTTGATTAAGTAAAAGAACTTTGAATAAATTAGAACCTTTTGCAGGAACATTCAAACAATATTGGGCTCTTTCATTTTTAAATTGCCTGCATGCTTCCTCGTACATCAATTGCTGTCCTTCTGATAGAGGACTTGCTGTCAAATACTCACCATTCTTTGATGTGAAATTGATTGTGTTTTCCATTTTATTTTTTAAATTTGATATTTAATTTGTTTTAACATTTTATTTTCTGAATCAAGTGATGTAATGTGGCTAACTCTATAATGGTCGTAATCTTTCATTCCTGATTCAGGACCATTTTCAACAACTATTAATTCATTTCTTCTTTCACCCGGAATAACAGATATAACATTTTGATATCTTTGACTTTCTTCACCAATAAATTGTCCTGGAGTTTCATAAAGAGTTATTTTATTGCTTATTTGAGGTCCAAAAGGTTGGCAATATGAGACTTCCTTTCTATCCAAGAACCCTTCTTTATTATATTCTTTATCAACAGATTTTACAGGATAATAATTTGTATGTAATATTTTACTTCCATGAGAAGCATCTTGAGTGGTAGCCAATTCATAAAAAACTTCCTTTCTAATAATCTTATCCCCTTCTTTAGATAAATTATCAACATCTTGTCCATAATATTTTGGAGAAATCCCTGCATAAATAGGGCTTTTTTCCCCTCTTACAGCTCTTTTCATCTCTTTCTTTGAGAGCTTTCTTCCTATCAAAACTTTAAGTTTGTCTATTAAGTTTTCCATTTTATTTTTTCTCCTTTATTTTTTGCGTCCCTTCGGGACTCACCGCAACCACCCGACCACTATCGTTAGAGTAAGCAAGATCCCTATCGCCGGAGTACACGATGGAATTCCTGTTCAAATAGAACCTAGACAAACCCTCTTCACTTGTGTAAAGAGTTCTGTTTCCATTGCTATCTTCAATAGGAACTCCTCTTTCGTCCATTGTTTTAAATTGATAATTTCTTGTCAATTCAGGAGCGTTGAATATGTTTTTTCCTTCTTCTGCTTCTTCACTTAATTCATAAACTAATCCATAAGCCGAATCTTTGTCTTCTTTCAAATTTAAAGCAGCAAAGTAAATTATTTTTGGGTTTCCTTCCCTTAGAGACATTCCTCTTTTCTTAAGTTGTTTTGCAAGTCCCTTTGCAAGCAAATCATTATTTTCATAAGAATCTCCTGCCGTTCTTAAAACGAGTCCAGTATCAGAATAAAATCCATTAAGGAATTTGGGATTTATCTCGGTTGCTCTTCCCAAATCAGCCATTGTTGCAAGTCTTGTTCCTTTTGGTAAAAACTCTTTTAGTTTTAAAGGAGCAAAACAATTGCTTCCAGCCAAGTCTCCATTTTTATTTGAAAAAATCTTCAGAGATTGTCTTCCTTTTTCATTGTATTCTCCAAGTGATTCATTGTAAGTTTCTAACAAATTTGAATCTAAGGTAGTTGCTTCTGGTAAAACCAGTTTT
>CAYIHJ010000066.1:0-2797 GCA_964363245.1 Candidatus Woesearchaeota archaeon
TTCTTTTCCGATTTCTTGACAGATTTTTTTCTGATTGGAATCGTGGCCGCTTTTTCTTTTACTATACCTTTGAGAATTTTTTCATAACTTTGTTCATCATCTGCTTTTTTCCTTACCTCTTTGCTTTCTTTTAGAGAGACCCTTCTCAAAGAGAGGTCCACGTGTTCCCCCTTAATTCTTAGAACCTTGCACACAATCTTTTTTTTCGGAACAACATAATCTCTTAAGTTTCTTATTCTTCCGGGAGCTATTTCACTGACAACTATACTTCCCTCTATTTCTTTTTCAAGCCCATGTATTTTTACAAAAACGACAGTTCCAACTATTCTATCAACGGTACATAATACTGCATCTCCTTCTTCAAGTTCCATATTTTAAAGAGGATTTTTATAGTTTATAAACCTAAGGAAGAAATAATTAGAAAGTTTTAATTTAGGAATAGAATTCCCAATGTTAACATTATTTGATAAATTTTAACACTTGTTATGAGATATAAATACTATCTTTAAATCTTTATTATTTCAAGCTCAAACTCTTTTTTTAAAAGTTCCAAAAATTTTTCTTCTTCTTTTTTTGTTATATTACAACCGGCTGCAAATTCATGTCCTCCAACTTCTCCCCCTGTTACATTTATCACATTTTGAAGTATCTCCCTTACATTTCTTCCTGTTTTTCCGACGTTTCTCGCTGAAACTTTTATTTTGTTGCCGTTATAAGCTAACGCAATTATTGCAGTCCCTTCTTCATAGAGGTGAGAATTAGAAAGTATGCTTGCAATTGTCCCTATCATAGTATCTCTTATTTTATCTTCAGCATTCAGAATTACAAAACCTCTCCCCTCCATTTTTTTACTTTCAAGAGCAAATTTTATTGATGTGACCATTTCTTGCTTATATTTTGCATAAATAGATTCCACTTTCTTATTTGCCTCTGGAACTTCCATACATAACTGTATAGCCAAATATGGTTCATTTGATCTAGAACAGGCATTTATTTTTGCACTTATTTCTCTAGCATCTTCAAGTTTACTAAAGAATTTTATAAGAAAGATATCCCCTATTATTGAATCTGATTTTGTTTTTGGATTTCTCAATAATACTGCTGTAACTAATCTTCCCATTTCATCATCTTCTAATTCCATAAGACTTTTGTAATTTCCATTTACGGGGTTCAAGCCGACTTCCCTTAGTAATTCAAGAACTCCGAGAGAATTTCCAGTTACTCCCAGAATATACGGGTTAGAAGATAGTTCTAAGACTCTATTTATCGGTCTAGTTGCAGGATAAATAAGCAAACCCCTCTTTCTTTTAATGTTTCCATCATCTAAAATTTCATTGTTTAATTTGCCTATTTCCTTTTCCATCATATCTCCGATCATACCAAGAATAGCTAACTTAGCCAAATTTTTTGCTTCTTTATCGAGATGTCTGCAAAATAAATAAGTCAATCCAGAGCTACTTATTTTTTGTTTTTCATGCAGTTCGGGATTTACTATTGCTATTTCATCTGGAATTTCTTGGATTACTTGATGATGGTCAATTATAAAGACATTTTTCAGTTTATGGTTTATTATATGATTGATGCTGTTTGAAGCTAAATCAAGAAAAATAGTTATTTTATTATCAGATTTTGACATTTTTTTTATGACATCTTCATCAAGATTTTTTACTATTTTAATTGTAAATGTTCTATTAATTCTTTTAAGAGTTTGAGTCATTATTGTTGCAGAAGTTATTCCATCTGTGTCAAAGTGGCTTACAATTTGAATATCTAACTCCTGAGAAAGTCCTAGGAATTTTTCTGCCTCTTTTCTAATTTGTTCTTCAAGATTTTTTTCCCCTTTTTCCATTTTTAAGAAATTCTAATTTATTGTATCTTGAAATATTGCTTTGCTTTTCTAAGTTGCGAGAATATTCTATCCTTCTCACGCATTGCTCTTTTGTCTTGCTTATTTTTTGTTATGTGTTTTTTTATTCCTTCAAGATTTTTAGTTATATTAATTATATCGGGGGGAGAATATTTCTTTCCCATTATTATTGATATTTTTTTCCCGAACTCTTTTGAATGAATTCCTTCTCTTCTGAGTTTTTCTCCTATTTTTTCACTTGTTAATCCCTGGTCTGCCAACTCATTAACCTTTTTTTCAAATTCTTCCATTGAAATTTTCACTTTTTCTGGTTTTTTTTCTTTCTTTCCAACAATTTTTTTTGGCATTTCATTAAATTGTAAAAGACGTTTTTAAACCTTGTTGTGATATTAAAAACTTCTTGGCTTTTTTAGAGTTTTTAAAGTAAGATATTTAAACAAAAAATCTTTAGAGTTATATGGCTAAAGTTATTGGGGTTATGAGTCTTAAAGGAGGCGTCGGAAAGACTTCTGTCGTAACTTCTTTAGGAGATGCTCTCTCTAGTTCTGGCAAAAAAGTTTTATTGGTTGATGCGAACTATTCTGCCCCTAATTTAGGGTTGCATTTTAATATTGTTGACCCACAAATAACTCTTCATCATGTACTGGCGAGAAGAGCAAACATAAAAGATGCGATACATAGGGTGAATAATCTCGATATACTTCCATCGTCCATCTTTTCTAATATGCAGATAAATCCTCTTATACTGAAAGATAAATTGAGTCAAGTTAAGAAGAAGTATGACTTTATTATTATTGATTCGGCTCCAGCAGTAAATGAAGAGATGCTGTCAGTCGTTTTAGCGTCTAATAGTTTGATATTTGTAACAACCCCTGATCATCCTACTTTGAGCAGTACCCTTAAATCAATCAAGCTTGCAAAGGAAAGGGG
>CAYIHJ010000067.1:0-2779 GCA_964363245.1 Candidatus Woesearchaeota archaeon
TAAAAATGGGAAGCTTAAGATTAGAGGATTTGAAACAGTTAGAAGAGATTGGTGCAAATTGGCAAGAGAAACCCAAAATAAAGTGCTAAGGATGATTTTGGAAGATGGAAATGAAAAGAAATCTCTTTTATATGTAAAAGAAATAATCAAAAAATTGAAAGAAAGAAAAATTGAAAGAAAGGATATACTTATTAGAACAAAGTTGACAAAGCCAATATCAGAATATAAGGCAATTTCTCCTCATGTAATTGCTGCAAAAAAGATGGAGGAGCAAAAGATACCAATAGATGAAGGAGCATTGATAGAATTCTTCATTGCAGAAACAAGAGAAAAGAAAAAACTCGTGAGGGAAGGAGTAAAGCTTGCTCACGAAAAAGGAGAATACGACATAAAATATTATTTAGAAAAACAAATTCTTCCTGCAGTTGAAAATATTTTGCATGTTTTCAACATAGATATAAATGAAATAATTCAGGGAAAAAAACAGACAAAATTAGGAGATTTCTGATAATGAGCTTAAAAAACCCAGAACTAAAACCACTTCTTGCAGAAAGACTCAAATTATTAATGCCTAACGTTGAAGATTTTGATTCATTTCTTGAAACTCTGAAAGAGCCAACTCAAAATTCAATTAGATGCAACACCCTCAAAATCTCTCCTGATAAACTTAAGTTAAGACTTGAAAAAAAAGGGTGGAAGATAAATCAACCTTTTTCAAATTATAAAGAGATAATGGTTGTAGAAAACAATCTCTTGCCAGGAGAGCTGGGTCGCTCGCTAGAACATCTTCTCGGATATTATTATGTTCAAGAAATTGCAAGTATGTTGCCTGCTTTAGCGTTGGACGCCAAGCCAAACCAGAATGTTTTAGATTTGTGTGCAGCACCAGGAAGCAAGACAACACAGATTGCTGCTAATATGGAAAATACTGGACTTCTAATAGCAAATGATCTTAATCTTGGAAGAATAAGAATCCTAGCAACCAACTTAGAAAGATGTGGTGTAGCAAATACAATAATAACTAGAAAACAAGGATTTGACTTGTGTAAAAAGCTGAAACAGCAAGGATTTCAGTTTGATAAAATCCTTGTCGACGCACCTTGTTCTGGAGAAGGAACATTAAGAAGTAGTAGAGGAACTTATGAAATGTGGAATATCCAATCAGTAAAGAATCTTTCAAATATTCAAAAAGCTCTTTTTGCTTCTGCCATTGACTTGTTAAAAACAGGTGGAGAAATTGTTTATAGCACCTGCACTCACGCTCCGGAAGAAAACGAAGAAGTTTTAGATTTCATTTTGGAAAAGTTTCCGGAGATGAAGATAGAAACTATAAAACTCCCAGTTAAATGTAGAGACGGCTTAACAAGTTGGGGCGATAAACATTATATTAAAAATGTTGCGAAGTCCTGTCGTATTTATCCCCAAGACAACGACACAGAAGGATTCTTTGTTGCTAAACTTAAAAAATTAAAATGATGATAATCAAATGGAATACATAAAAATCTTTAGCCAAGCAGAAAAGAAAAAAATTGAATCAGTTCTGCAAGAGCAATTTGGGATAAAAAGCATCCCAGGAAAAATAGTAATGAGGGGAGAAGAAAGATTATTTTTCTTCACAGGAGAAATAGATGAAGAGGGAATAAGAAAAATAGAACAAGCCACGGCAGTGGAAAAAGTAGGTATGTATTTTGCAAAGCTAATCAACGAAGATATAAAACTTACAATAGAAGGGACTCAACTCCTAAAAGACCAAATCACCAAAGGCATATTTGAAATAAATGATGAACAAGCTGAAGAATGGATGATGGGAAGGGAACTCAACATTCAGTCAGGAATGAAGGGATTTGTTGTCATGAAAAATAATGATGATTATCTTGGCTGCGGGAAAGCTTCACAAGATAAAATAACAAACTTCATACCAAAATCAAGAAGGCTTAAAAACAGAGAAAGGTAAAAGTCACTTTACAAACTCAACATTTTCCATATCCCTAAACTCTTTATCACCTGTAACAAATTTCATATTCCTATTAATAGCCATAGAATATCCTAAACAATCAATATAACTAAATTCTCTTTTAGAATTTTTAATTCTAAATTTTGAAGCTACTTCAATATCTTTAAAATCAATTGTTATAGATATCTCCTTTAATTTAAGTATCGTTTCATCAGCCTTCTTTTGACCAAATTCCCGACTTATACTATAATGAAATTCAAAAAGATTCATCAAACTCGTAAAATTTATTGTATTTTGAAATTTTTTATAATTTTGATTTTCTTTTACTATCTCTATTAATGCATAACTATCTAAGAAATAATTTTCTGATTTTTCCATTTTCTCCTTTCAGATTCTTTTTCTTCTCTTCTTAACTCATCTTTAACTTTTTGGGTATCTATTTTCCAACCTTTTAATGAACCAAAAATTTCGTCTACAACATTTCTATTGGTTTTACTTATTAAAATAGTAACTTCTTCTCCTTCTTTTACTCCAGCGTTGTTTACTTTATCCAAAGGCACAACCACTCCAAAAGAATTTCCCCATCTCCTCAATTTAGTTTTAACCTCTATCATGTATAAACCATATAATTATACTATATAAACTTTACGATTTCTAAAGATTTATAATATTTTATATTATTCTATCAAAATGAAACAAGAAGACAAAGAAAAAATCATCAAAGCAGGCAAAATCGCAAGCGAGGTAAAAAAGTATGGAAGAACAATTGCAAAGAAAGGCACACCTTTGCTAGAGATAGCTGAAAAACTTGAAGCTAAAATAGTC
>CAYIHJ010000068.1:0-2738 GCA_964363245.1 Candidatus Woesearchaeota archaeon
GAATAGCTTCTGCAGGAGAAGTTGCAAACATATCAAGAGTTCCAAGAAGTAGAACATATGACGTTCTTGAAAGCCTTGAAAAGAAAGGCTTTGCTATAGTTAAAATTGGAAAACCTGTAAAATATATTGGAGTAAAGCCAAAGTTGATTCTTGAAAAGCTTAAGAACAATGTAAGAAGCGACGCAGAAGAAAGAATAGTTACACTTTCAAATGTGACAAGCACAAACGAATATGTACAATTAGAACAACTTTACAAAGGTGGAACAGATCCAATAAAAAGAGAAGATTTGTCTCTTTCACTTAAGGGAAAAACACATATTACTAATCATTTGAGAGAAATACTTCAGAATGCAACAAAAGAAGTAATAATCTGCCTTAACGCAGAGGAAATGCAATCAAAGATGAAACTTTTCCAGCAAACTTTCGAGAACTTAAAGAAAGCAAACATAAAAATCAAAATAGCTCTTTCTGGAGATGAAGCTTTGATAAAGAAACTATCTGATGTTCTTAAGGTAAAGATAAGCAAGATAGACATAGAAACAAAATTCTTCATAGTTGACAGAAAGGAAATACTTTTCTATTTGCTGAAGGAAAACAAGGAAAACAACGACGAGGACATTGCAATATGGCTTAACTCTGAGTTCTTTGCAGACGCCTTTACATCTTTGTTTGAAAAAGCAATGAAGGGGGAATAAGATGGAACCAGAATACAAAGAAATCATTAATTATATTTCAAATAAACCTTTTGATACTGGAGTAGTATTAGTAGGAATTGGAAGTTTTGGTGTTGTGATTTACACCGGTTACAAAATAATTCAATTAAATATGTTAGAAAAGAAATCAAAATTGGAAAATAAAGTTAAGGGAGATGAGAAATAAGATGGCAGGAAAAGAGAGTTTGATAAAAAGAGTTTTCAAAGAAGAATTACCAACTATAGGGAACAATTTAGTATCTGCTACCTTTGCTATTGGAGCAAGGACAGGATTTTCAAATTATGCTCCAGAATTTATGGAATCTGATGCTGCAATCTCTGCTGTAGCTACTGCAATAGATGTTGGTTTTTATTGGGTAACTTTTTTACCACAACTTTTGTATAGGGATAGAAATAAAATAAAAGATGAGAATGGAAAAATAAACTCTAAGAAATTAAGTAAGAAACTTGCCGAATATGATAGTATGGCAGGGATAGTAGAATTAATGTATGCCACTGGAAGTTTTACAGGACAATATCTTTTACAAAAAAATGGAGTTGATCCTGTTAACGCATCTCTAATAATTCAAAGAAGTTCATTACCTTTATTTACTGCGATTATTCCGTTTATAAGATATGGTTTAAGACAATGGTCTGAGAAATAATCTTACCCAATAACCCTCAATTCCTTTATTGACATATCAGAAATTACTTTTTTGTTTTCTGATTCCCATTTATCCAAGAAATCCTTTACATTGAATTTTATCTTATCTCTTGCGTAAATTCTTCCGCCCTTATTGAAAGTGTCAGGGTGCATTTTCTTGAATCTTCTTATATTATCGTTGTCTTTTAATTTAGGACCTTGCTTTATTATTTCAAGCTTCTTTTTCACAGAGAAATAATATAATGCTGTTTTCTTACCACTATATTCAAAACCAGTGTCTTTTATATCAAATGACTTTGCTGTTTCATCTTTAAGGTGCCTGTAAAACTTTACAAGCTTGCTTCCTGCAATGTCCCCCTCTTGTTTCTCAGTCGTTGCCTTCAATACTATTAGCTCGTATTTATTTTTCTTAGCCTTGTTTTTTATATCATCAAAATTAAGCTTTTTTACTTCGAATGCTTTAGCAGTTGGACTTTTCAGAAAGCTTGTCCCAATTTTCTTGAAATTATTGAATGTTTCTTCAGACAAAGCTGCCAATACATTTCTTTGCTTGTATGTTGGATCAATCAAAATTATTGGTGAAGATAATTTAGCATTATTAATATCCAAGAGCGCTTGGGATTTGCTCTTATAGAACTTTTCTATATCTATTACCAATTTATCTTTACTATCAACTTTAACTACATTTTTTACGAAGTTAAAGAAGGTCTTATAGTAATAAATTAACAATTCTAAACCATACCCAGAAAAACCATTTATGTATGATTCTGCTCCATAAACATTGTTTGCGTGACAAAAAGCCTTCGCCAATCTGATTTCATCAAGCAATTTTTTGTTCTTTATCTTGCTATTTATATATTTAACATGGAAGTATGACAAGTCGGTTATGTTTTCAGCATCTTTTGGCCCGCTTACTTTCAGAACAGGGACAACTTCTATGAATATTGCACCATTGACTTTAACTCTAAAATAATCCCTTGAACCATGTATTTCTTGCACGTTTTTTATTCCACTTAATGCTTGCTTAGTTATAACAGATATATTTTTTTCTTTGTATTTTTTATCAAATCTTACAAAAACGTCAACATCATAATGCTCTTTTTTTATCATTGTATTCTTTGCAAAACTTCCCCCAACAAAAACATCAGCGCTCACTTTCTTTTTGTTGAGATTTTTCCCGAAGGCATCCAAGAATTCCTTTAGTTTTTGTCTAATGTGAGTAATTTCTTCCTTTCCAGGTTCTGTTCTCTGCAAAACCTCGGTTAAAACCGAGTTAATAGTACTACTTTTCATGACATCAGAATGAAGATTATGGCTTATAAATATTACTTTTTTATTTCTTCTTTTTACTGAGCTTCTGAAGGAAACTAGAAAACTACTTT
>CAYIHJ010000069.1:0-2694 GCA_964363245.1 Candidatus Woesearchaeota archaeon
CAAGGCTCTTGATGAAAAGAATTTTAAGATGGGAGATGAAAAAGGAAGTCAAAAAATAGCTGAAAAATTAGACACTCTTTTAGATCAAAATAAAGTAATAGCCAGAGGATTGACATTGATGCACGAGTTAAATCCAAGGCAAGGAATGCCTCAAGGACAACCAGAATATCAAAGTTCCCAACCTACTCAACAAAGACCTTCGGGAAGAGATGGAATTGACGGGTATCAAAAATCAATAGCAAGTGAAGATCCAGTTCCAAGTCAAGAAAAAAAATTCAAAATGTTGCCAAAAGGATAATATTAATATGTTAAATATTATATCAAAAGAAAGCAAAGCCCTCATTCTTCTCGAATTTACAAGACAATTATTAATGCATTCTAGTTACGGAGAAGTTGAAGAATTAAGAGAAATAATAAACGAGGATACTACAAAACAAAAAAAACTTCCAAACATTAACGAAGTTAACAAAGAGACAATAAGAGAAATAATAAGAGAAAAGGAAAAGGGAATCAAAAAAATAGAAAAACAAGAAATTTTTAATCCGAATATTGGGAAAAACCTTGGAAAAGATTTTGAAACTGGTACATCAAGAATTCCAATAAGAATAAGGCCAAGAGTTCTCAGAATTCCAGAGATAAGGCTCCCAGAAAGACTTCAGTACCTTAGGCCAGTTCCCCACTCTGTTGAAATAGATTTGGGAAAACTCAATGCATTCATTCAAGATCCTATTGTAAGAAGGATAGAATGTAATGGTCCTGGAGAAAATATGGTAGTTATGGTTCCTCTGCCACAAAACACAAATATAATCTTAAACAAAGAGGAAATAGAGGATATCATAAAAATCTTTGTACAAAAATCTAAGATCCCTGCTGGAGAAGGAATATATACTGTAGTTGTAGGTAAGTTGATTTTTTCAGCAATAATTTCAGATGTTATCGGCTCGAAATTTTCTATCAAAAAAATGAACTACGCTCCTATCTTTAGTTAGTTTTTCTTGTTATTAATCCTAATTGCTAAATCCTTTAGCCATTTCATCCTATCTAAAGATATTTGGTATTCTAGTTCTTCTGAAGGAGTGTTTGGATCATAAGAGTACTCTATCCATTGGTTTCCAATCTCATGTCTTATAATAAGTCTTCCATTAAATATTTCTGATTTTGTCATTTTTACTTCATTATCATTGAATTCCTGTGCAATAAGAGCCTTTTCATCGTCAGTTAAAACAAATTGTACAGTGTTAACAGTTATTACTTGGGGGGTTCTATTGTCTTGTGAAAGGATGTCAACAAAAGAAAGAGTAGAATTAATTGGTTGTTCTATTGTAATATTCATTACTGTTTGATTTGAAATATTTGCCACGGCTGTTTCTGCCACTCCAGACTCAAGAATAACACTACTTGAAACTATCTCTTGGTTTCCATGAACAATCTTTATTAGCAATTCACCATCATTCAAAATCAATCCTAATGCAGACAAATTTACACTTATGATTTCATTTCCACTTCCTAAAAACTCTTGACCAAATCCTTTTTCAGTTTCAGAATAAGAAGTCTCAACAAAAACCACATTTCCTTCTGCAGTAATTTGCACAATATTGTCTGAAAGAACTTCGCTTCCTGAAGTTGAAACACTTCCAGATTTTAGTTGAACTGCTTCTCCTCCCAAGACATTATGCTCAAAGGGTTTTTCAAAAGAAGTTTCACCACTCACCTCGGTAGAGGTGTCAGACACGGCATTTCCTGTAGGAGTCAATGCTAAAAAGAAATTATACAACCTCACAAAAAATCCAGTTATGGGACTATTTTCTGGAGCGATGGGTTCGGAATTAACATTTCCTGGAGTAATTGTGTCTCCACCAACAACTGCTACTTCAACAGGAGATTCAACTATAGTTCCACCATTATCATTAATAACTTCTGAACTACTATTCACAATAGGGTTCTCTCCATTCTCAGTATTATTAGTAATACTATTATTTGAAACAGGCAAAGTTTCATTAAGAACTTCTGTAGGAGAATAAATATTTAATACAAAAGATACCAGAGGATAAATCGTCCTTTCTCCTTCAATTCCATATCCCAATCCATTACCGGAAAGGGATTGTCCATCAATAAAAAAATCTCCAGAGACAACTGTGTTTGAAACCAAATCATTTAAATTATATTCGTAGCTCTGCCCAGAATTTTCTAAAATCAATTTTGAATCTGAAGGAATCAATTCTCCTTCTCTCAATGAAATAGTCATTTCTCCTTTAATAGGCTCATTTGTTGCTTGTTCAATTTCAGTGTTCAATACTGCTTGTCCCGTCAATCCGGTAAAATCAAATGTGGCAAGAAAATAAGCAAGAAACAATACAAAAGCTGAAGAAACAAAAATCAATGCAATTTTTTTAAAATTGAATGTTTTTGCCGTGCCGTGATATTGTGAAACTACTTTTCCATCAACCCTCTTACTTTCATAAGTATAAGGTCCATAAAGTTTGCCGTCCCTTTTTATATATTTTTTATAAACCATATTGTAAGTAACTATTATCCACCTTTCTTTTAATTAAGAATATAAAATTGTTGGTTATATTTAAAGGTTTTTATTTATATGGCTTTGTCTTTACTTGTTTTGCACCAGTCTTTTCAAAAAGACTATTGTAGGGTAACTGGAAAAATCAGGCACTACAATAAGCAAAAGTTGGCCACAAT
>CAYIHJ010000070.1:0-2624 GCA_964363245.1 Candidatus Woesearchaeota archaeon
GACGAAGATTTGGTGGAGGAGGCAGAAGTGGTGGGCGCGGTTACAGCAGAGCACGTTCTTTTGGTGGATCTAGAGGAAGAAGATAATAAAAAAATTTATGCTAATGGAACGGGGACTTCATGAAATCCTTTCACTATGCTTTCCAATTCACTCGATAATTTGTTTAATTCTTTAATATCTTCATTGCCGTATGCATTTTTAAGGTTTTGATAATATTTACCTATTTCGTGCTCTTCAAATTTGCTCGCATAATAATCGGATATATCTCTGCCATAATTGTTAAGTGTGCAAAGCGGTCTGGAATCTTTGTCATTGTATCCATTTTTTATGTTTTCCAAATTTTTTTAGTGCAGACTCTTTTTCAGATTTATTGCCTTGCACTAGAAAGTTGGCACAATCTCAGAGAGCTACGAAAGCAGTTCTCGCACTTCGTCTTGCGAAAGGAGGGATGCTATCGGCAAGAGGTTTTTGTGTTTGTCGATTTGTCTTTTCCATTTTAATCTATGCCAAAAAGATATTTTAGATTAATAAAGATTTATGTGATGATTTTTATGCTATCTTTTTGAAGAAAGTTTTTATTTCATTAATATTTTGGCATTTCATCAGTTCAAATCTCAATTTGGCTGCTCCTTCAATGTTTTTAATGAATTTACATCCAAGATGTTTGATAATTGGGAGGTTTAGCATCTTGTATTTCTCAGATAGCTTGATATATTCTTGAAAACATTTGATATTTGCCTTGAAATCGAAAGGTTTTTTCTTTCCCGTCTTTAGATAGTGCAAAATTCTGTCAAAAATTAATGGGTCGCCTATTGCCCCTCTTGCTATCATTATTCCATCGCAGATTTTTAGCATTTCTTCTGCTTTTTCCTCGCTTAAAACATCTCCGTTTCCAATAACTGGGATTTTTACGCTCTTTTTTATTTTTTTTATCCATTCCCAGTCTGCTGGGATATCATAACCTTGGGATGCAAGTCTTGGATGGAGTGTTAAAGCATCAGCGCCTGCTTTTTCAATTAGTTTTGCGACTTGTAAGACGTTGTTTTTCTTGAAACCAAGGCGTATTTTTGCTGTAATAGTTAAACCTGCCTTTTTTAGAACTCTTATTATCTCAGCAATCTTTTCAGGTTCATTTAACAAGTAACTTCCAGATTCATTCTCGCTAATTCTCTCGCTTGGGCAACCACAATTAATATCAACGATGTCATAACCTTTCAAAAAGGGAATAACTTTCTTGAATTCTTGAACATTATTGCCTGTTATTTGAATTCCAATTGGGGAATCCTCTTTAATTGTCCTTAACATCTGTTTTGTTTTTGTATTTTCATGCAAAATGGCTGGAACATTAATCATTTCGGTATATGCCATAGCACATCCGGCTTTTCGGCAAACAAGGCGATAAGGGAGATTGGTAATATCCAACATCGGCGCAAGAAATAATCTATTCTTGAGAGTTAATTTGCCTATTTTTATTTTATCAATTGTCATTTTAATTTTTTTGCTCTACCTCTATCGTTTTCATGTCTATGTATCCCATAAGGGAGAATTGTAGTCTCAGTGAAAAAGTGTTTTGTATTATATTATTTCTTAAGCTCTCGAAGAACATATTATATCCTTTTCTGAAATTTTCTATTGATTCTAATCTTTGCTCTCCAGACATTAAAAGTTCAGCTCCTTGGAGAATTCCTAACTTACCTTCTTTTTCATAAGCTCGATGTGCACAACCAGTATACACAATCATTGAAAAATCGTTATTCCATAGATAATCATTGCAGATAAAGTATAGTCTATTTTTTGCCTTAAGGATAATATTGTGAATTTCTGTTTTATCTGTTAGAGATTCATTAACGTTTAAAGAATATAATTCTCTTTCATATTGCTTTAATGGAATTAGTAATACTTTCTTTGTCATTCTGGACAACAAGAAACTTTAAATATAAACCTTTCTCAAAGAAAACATGGAAAAAGATATTGGACGAGTTCCTAAGAACAATGATACTGACATTATTGTAAGAATTGATGATTTTGGCGGTAAAATTGGGTTGACAATAAGAGAATTTGTAAAATCTGAGAGATATACTGGATTTACAAAGGCAGGAACAAGAATAGCTGCTGAGAATTTCAAGCTTTTCAAGGATTTGATAAACTCTGTAGATGAGAAAGAACTTTTGGAAATGAAACCTTCTGAAGAAGCAATTGAGAAAAGCAAAGCTTTCTTGGCAAAGAAATCGACATTCAAGAAGCCTGGCAATTCTGGCAGTTTTGGAAGTAAGCCTGCTGACGAAGGTGAATTAGAGTTCTAGTTGGAGTTATGATGAAAAAGGTGGTTATAAGGGAGTTGTATAATGGATGGCAATGGAATCATCCTGATAAAATACAATATGTTAAGGTGATTTATCAAAATGAAAAGGGTTCTAAATCAAAATTGTATAATCTAAAAAGAATAGAAAATACATTCGACTTTACTCCTAGTGAAGAAGCGCTGAGAGATTATAAAAATAAAATTAGAATAATGGGCAATCACAAGATAATTGAAAAGGAGTGTTATCATTTTATTACAACTGTTTGGAGAAAAGATATTAAATCTCCTAAGGATGTAGCACTAAGAAAATTACAAGAATATA
>CAYIHJ010000071.1:0-2480 GCA_964363245.1 Candidatus Woesearchaeota archaeon
GATACAGCTGGAAGACACAGCTTAGATAAAGAGCTAGTTGAAGAGCTATCTGCTTTAAACAAGGAAATAAAACCAACAGAATCTATTCTTATAATGCCTGCAGATATTGGACAAGCTGCGAAAAAACAGTCTGAGGAATTCAAAAATATTCTAAATATTACAGGAGTCATAATAACAAGAATGGATTCTACAGCAAAAGGAGGGGGAGCATTAACGGCCTGCGCAGAAACAAAGGCTCCGGTCTATTTCATAACAACTGGTGAAAAGATAAATGATATAGACGAATTTAATCCTAAGACATTTTTATCTAGACTTTTAGGGATGGGAGATCTTCAGTCGTTAATTGAAAAAATAAAATCGGTAACTGATGAAGACAAGCAAGAAAAAATAAAGAAAAAATTGGAAGAGGGAAAGCTTTCACTTGACGATGTAATTGAACAAGTAAAGTCAATGAATTCTCTTGGTGGGTTTGAAAAAATAAAGTCAATGATTCCTGGAATGGGAAATGCTAAAATTCCTGAAAATCTCCTTGAAAACCAACAGGAAAAAGTAGCAAAATGGGAACATATTATTAAGTCAATGACTTCTGAAGAAAGAGAAAATCCAGATCTTCTAAAAAAACAAACATCAAGAATACCGCGTATTGCAAAGGGGGCGGGGGTCAGCACTGCAGATATACGTTCTTTGCTTAAACAGTATGATATGCTTAACGAAATGATTAAATCTGGAAGCTCAATGGACATGGACAGCACAGGTATGCTCTCTCAAAAACAAATGATGAAGATGGCAAAAAAATTCGGTAAGTTTAAGAAAATGAGATTTTAATATATTAAAATGAAAAATCTACGATATCAAATAATTCTTGCATTGTTTATAGTTTCCCTAATTAGCTCTATAATCCTGGCTGTAAAGCCAGTATCAGAAATATGTGATGTTAGTAGTGGATGTCAGGCAGTTTACTTCTCTGGATATAGCTCTTTTCTTAGAGTACAAAATAGTTATTATGGTGTTGTAATATTTTCTCTTTTGATTTTATTGCTCATTTCTAATTTCATAAATCCAACACAAAATAAGAAAGCATTGGTAAATCTCTCAATAATAATTGGATCTATTGTTGCTCTTTATTTTTTGTATCTTCAGAATTTCGTTCTAGAAGCATTCTGTAAATATTGCCTCATAGTCGATTTCAGTTTGCTTATTTGTCTAATATTAATTATCCCTGAACTAAAAAGAGGCTTTTCAAGTTTGGAGATAAAAAATGAAGAAAATATTACAACAGGGAGCTGAAGCTATTATCTACCTAGATAGAAATAAAGTCATAAAAGATAGGATAAAGAAAGGTTATAGAAATCCAGAACTCGATAATAAAATAAGAAAACAAAGAACACGTTCAGAAATAAAATTATTAAATAGAGCATCTGAAATAATTAATTCTCCTAAGCCATTGCAATCTTCCAACTCCTCATCAATCATAGAAATGCCTTTCATAAATGGAAAAAAATTATCGGAACATTTAGACTATCTTTCTTTAGGAAAACAAAAATCAATTTGTAAAAAAATAGGGGAAAGTGTGTCGAAATTGCACGTACAAAATATAATTCATGGAGACTTGACTACATCTAATATGATTTTAAAAAATGAAAAAGTATTTTTCATAGACTTTGGACTAGGTTTCATAAGCAATAAGATTGAAGACAAAGCCGTAGACATTCATCTCTTTAAAGAAGCTCTAGAAGCAAGACATTTCCTAAGTTGGGAAATCTTATTCAAAGAATTTCTAAAAGGATACGAAGCATATCCTGAACATAAAAAGGTTCTTGAACAAATGAAGAAAGTAGAAGGTAGAGGGAGATACAGAAGTTGATTCTGAAATATGTCCCTGCTTCTAAAGAATCATGCGGGCGGAAGGGTTCGAACCTTCGTAGGCACTAAGCCATCAGGTCCTTAACCTGACCCGTTTGACCACTCCGGCACGCCCGCACACGATATAAAGTAATAGCCCTGCTCGGATTCGAACCGAGGTCCCGAGCGCCAAAGGCTCGTATACTTGACCGCTGTACTACAGGGCTCCGCTTCGCTCACTATTTCAGCTTGTTTTTATTTAAGATTGAGGGTATTAAAAACTTATCAATCAAGACTGGCAGAATTATTACTCAAACACCCTCTTGTAAAACAATTCCCTATTAACATCTTGAGGTTTTGGTGCAATATTAAAAATATTCCATAAACTGAATGTCTTGTATTTTTGTCCTGCGATAGTCCCTGCAAGCTTCTTGTATTCTATACTTCCCTCTGAATTTGGTTTATAACTTGTAAAAGGAATAAACTTTGAAAGAGATTCCAATACTTTAACATCATAAGGGATGACAGCAAGAACTGGAGCTTCAATTGTCTTTTCTATCTCTTCTATCGAAAGTTCAAAATTCTTATTATGCACTTTATTCAGTATAATCCCATCTATCACTGCCCCCCTTTCCTTT
>CAYIHJ010000072.1:0-2300 GCA_964363245.1 Candidatus Woesearchaeota archaeon
CATTTCTTTAGTCTTAAGAATTTTCTTGTTTGTTTAGGATCTAATTTGTATATATCAGAAATTTCTCCGACATTTGTTGTAAGCCCCTTATCAAACTTTTGCATGCTCATAGGCGCTCCTCCACGACCTTTTTTATCCCCCTTATCAAATTTTCCTTGCATATCTATCCCGGTGTCAACCATCTTTTCTTCTATGACCAGTCCGCAACTATTACAGATTATTTCTCCTAAATGTGCATCATAAGTAACATCAACACTTCCACATTCCGGACATTTTTTTATAAAGCTCATTTTAGAATTGTTCTAGTAAGGTTTATAAATTTTATGGATTTATAAAGCTTTTGGATGGTATAGACGAGGATTTAGTTAGATATTTAGAAAAAGTTTGTTATTCAACAAGAATCCCATTTAACACACCTTCTTGACTTGGTCTGTTTGTTACCTTTACCTTTCCCATCTCTGTATCAACAATTGTCCCTTTAGTTATCACATTTTGTCTCGCAAGGAATTTGTTTGATGGAGTTTCCAAAACATTTTTTATTTTAGTCTTTTTAACTTTACCTTTTGAAAAGACATTTATAGAATCGGCTCCAAGAGTAAATGTTTTTAGTTTCCCACCCTTAACTCTCTTGCTTTTTCTTTTTGCTTTCCCGAGTTTTACTATTATTCTTTGTCCTGGTCTCTCATACATTTTTGTTTTCCTTGACTTTTTGTATCTTCCACCGGAAATTTTTCTTCCTGCTTTCATAAGATTAATTGCTAAAAATGGTTTAAATACTTTGTCTTGTGTTTATGACAAGTCTTTTTAGTTTTTCTCATAAACATTTCTTACGAATCAAAAATCTTCGTTTTCTCAAACCAATATTTCCTAACGGATGTTTTTATTATCTATATAGAATTTTGACAAAACATTTATAAAGAAAATTAGCAAAACTAATTGATGGTTAACGGAATTGAACGACCTTTGGATCTGCTTAACAGCTCCAAGGGAAAAGAAGTTCTGGTGCATCTGAAAGGAGACAAACAATTTGTTGGCACTTTACTTGCCTTTGATATCCATATCAATTTGGTTTTGGATAACACAAAGGAAATGCAGAACAATGAAGTAAAGAGAAATGTCGGGTTAACCTTTCTACGTGGAGATACAATTATTTTTATATCTCCTGCATCAACAACACTGAAGAAATAAACGCCGTAGCGACGTCGTTTTAAAGAATTAAGCGTTTTTCCTCTTAATTTCGCATGAGGGGGATTCTAAGAGCTTATATGTAGCCTTGGCTCTGTTTAGTTAATTTTATTAATTGAATTTTGTTACTCTCATTATGATAAAGATAACTTTTTTAGGAACATCCGGCGCAGTTCCAAGCATTAAAAGAAATCATCCAGCCGTGCTTCTGACTTATGATGGTGAAAATATTTTAGTTGATTGTGGGGAAGGAACACAGAGACAATTTAGAATAGCTGGAATAAGTCCGACAAAGGTCACAAGACTTTTGATTACACACTGGCATGGTGACCATACTTTGGGAATACCAGGATTGATTCAAACTCTTGCACTTAATGGATATAATAAAACTCTCTACATTTATGGTCCAAGAGGGATAAAGAAGCATATAGGAGATTTAATCAATGCCTTCCCATCTGTTGGCGGAATAAAAATGGATGTTCAGGAAGTGAATGGAAAATTCCTTGAAACAAAAGATTTCTATCTTGAAGCTAAACCTATGACTCACGGAATTCCTTGCAATGCATATTCTTTTGTGAAGAAAGGGCAGAGAAGGATAGACTCGAAGAAACTGAAAAAGTCAGGACTTCCATCTGGCCCACTTCTTCAGAAACTTAAAGAAGGAAAAGATATAATTCATAATGGAAAGAAATATTCCGCAAAAAATCTTACGTATCTGCAAGACGGGAAAAAAGTTTGTTTCATCCTTGATAGTTCAATAAACAAAAATATGCAGTCTCTTGCAAAAGATGCTGATATTTTGATAGTCGAATCCACATATGATGCTGAATCTGATGAACTTGCTAGGGAACACAAACATATGACTGCCAAACATGCAGCAGAAGTTGCAAAAAAATCAAAAGCTAAGAAGTTGATTTTAACTCATTTAAGTGAAAGATATGAAAAAAATCCCGAACAAATACTAAGCCAAGCGAAGAAAATATTCAAAGAAACACATTTGGCAAAAGACTTTGATGTGTTTGAGCTTTGATATAGAAACATTTTAAATAGAACTATTTCTTATTTTTTCGAGAAGCCTTATGTTGATAATTTATTAACAACTTAGGGTGAATATA
>CAYIHJ010000073.1:0-2169 GCA_964363245.1 Candidatus Woesearchaeota archaeon
GATAAACATTTGCAAAAAACTGGGATGTTAAGTTGCCAAGAGGCATCCCTTTTCCTTTAATATTATTCTCAACATTATTTTCTAATATTCTCTCAATAAGCCAAATTACCCCTTGGTCTTTTATTTTTTCTTTAACTATTTTTAAAAGAATTTCATGGTCAATTTCCTGAAAATAATGTTTTATATCTGCTTTCAAACAATATCCCTTTATTTGATTATTGTTAAACCAGCCTTTAATTTTTCCGTTCCGGGAAACTTTTCTTATAAATTTTTCAAATCTTTTCAATGCAAACAAATTCCCTTTGCCTTTTCTGTTTGCACAGGAATCATAAATGAATGTTTTATCAAAAATTGGTTCAATGACTCTTACTAAAGCGTGATGAATAACTCTATCTCTAAAATTAGATTTACTAATTTTACGAGTTTTTGGGTCTCTTAAAATAAAATTTATTAGGGGTTTTGGTTTGTAATATTGGTGCTTTAGTTCATAATGTAATAATTTTAGATTATCTCCTAAATTCTTTTCAAATTCAATAACATAATCTTTTTTAGTTTTGCCTTTTCTTGTCTCTTTCCAAGCAAGAATAAGATTTTTCTTGGAATAAATTTGTGAATAGAGATTATTGTAGGTTTTCATTAAGTTTATCTTAGAGGCTAAGGCCATTCCAAAAGCATGGCTGTTCCTGTTGTCATCAGAGTTGTTGCCATTGACATTAAGCCTATTGTCAAAGTTGTTCTCGTAAAGAGCAGACAACCATGTAACCTATTAATTAAAAGTAAATCACCATCGCTTCATCTTTCATTGCTAACAATTTCTTAGTTGCAGTCAACTTTTCCCGTGGAATAAAATCAACCTTACTTAATGTTGCGATTGAATTTTATGACCTTTCATTATTTGAAAGGTGCTATTAACAGGTGTGTGGCCTTAGCTTATAGATGCAATGCACCTTACTAAGACAAATATAATAAAATTTTTATATTAATAAAAATATCTGTCAAAAAATTCGCGTCCCTTCGGGATTTACTTCAACACCCCAAAAGCACGGCCGTCCCCGCCGCCATCAGAGTCGCTGCCATAGACATAAAGCCTATTGTCAAAGTCGTTCCCGAAAAGAGCAGACACTCTTTGTTCTGAATTATCAGTTTTAACTCCAAAAACATAAGGCTTCGCTTTGAACTTAGAAGAAACTTCTCCAAGCTTTTCAGCACCTTCTACTCCATAAGATGCAATTACAAATCCATTTTTAGCTAAAACTTCTGGAGTATTAGTTTCAAGTTGATAGCTTTCTTTTGGAGCAAATCTAACTTTTTTATCCTTGCTGAATCTTATTCCGTTAAATTCTTTTGAATCTTTGAGCATTATTTCCAAGTCTTTTTGATTTAAAGATTGACTTCTCCCTATTGCTCCCTCATCCTGTAAAACATAAACTCCATCTTTAGTCCATAGGTTTCTATTGAAAACCCAAAGCCATTTATCTCTCATTATGTCTCTAACATTTTTGAATTCTGGTTCATCTGCGACAGAATCATTGCAGTAAGCAGTATGAAGTAAAGAAGCCATATAATCTCCTGTTGGAACCTTTAGTCCTTGTCTTAAGATTTCTTTTCCAACGTTCGTATATGAGTCTGGACCTATTGAAGGATATGCAAAAGCTATTTTTCCTTTCTCGTGAGGTACGACTAGCTTTGTTATTCCCCTTTCAACTTTTGCTTGATTTTTTTCCATACATTTCCCATAAAAATGATATTTATAAATCTTTCTATATGCTGTCTTTTGGAAGGGGTGACATAAACAGAATAAGATTTATAAGTAAGGAAATTCTTACTTATTTATGGAAATAAAAATTATTAAAGTTACAGACAAGGGACAGATATCTTTGCCGGCAGGCATCAGAAAATCTACTAACATAAATATTGGTGACAGCATAATACTAATTCAAAAGGACAAAAAAATTATGTTAAAAAAAATAGATACTATAGAAAATGAAGTGGAAGATGATTTTAGGGATTTATTAAAATTATCAGAAATTTCCTTGAAGAATCTATGGGACAATAAAGAAGATGAAATATGGAATACTTATCTTAAAAAGAAGTGATTTATATGGAATAGCGTGAAATTATTTTAACCCCTTTCCCATTCAGTAATCTGAATTAATATAAAGTCTGACC
>CAYIHJ010000074.1:0-2105 GCA_964363245.1 Candidatus Woesearchaeota archaeon
AGAGTCAAAGCATATAATAACCTTTAAAAAGTACCATTTGGAATTATTATTATGATAGTTCCTGTAAGATGCTTTTCATGTGGAAAACCTGTTGGTCACTTGTGGGAAGAATACAAGAAAAGAATAAGTGAAGGTGAAAACCCAAAAAAAGTTCTTGATGATTTGGGATTAGAAAGATATTGTTGCAGAGCGATGTTTCTTGGACAGGAAGATTTCATAGAATTGGTAAGCAAGTTTAAGAAAGCCTAAAATGGATACAGCACAAATTCTTGGTTGGATTGCTACGTTTCTTTTTTCTATAATGATTATTCCTCAGATGGTTAAAACCATAAAAAGGAAAGATACAAGTGGAGTAAGTCTAATGCTCTTTGTTATTTTTTTAATAGCGAATGGAGTAGCCCTTACTTATGCTATTATGATTAATCAATCTCCACTTATAATAAAATATGTAATTTCAATAATTACTACAATAATTTATATCGGACTTTATTTCTATTATTATTCTAAAGAAAAGAGATAAAGGTAATTAATTATTTTTTCTTCTCAAAAATAAGACAAGTAGAATTAATACAATACCTTTTTCCTGTCGCAGTTGGTCCATCATTAAAAACATGTCCTAAATGGCTCCTGCATTTCTTACACAAAACTTCGGTTCTTGCAGCGCCCAGAGAATTATCTTCTTTTAATTCAACATTTTTCAAGTTCATTGGTTCATCAAAACTTGGCCATTCTGTTCCAGAATCAAATTTTGCATCAGAGTTAAATAATTTATTTCCACACGCGGCGCAAACATAACTCCCTTTCTCTTTATTATTTAACAATTTTCCGGTAAAAGGTATCTCAGTTCCTTTTTCTCTCAGAATATGGAACTGCTTTTTGTCAAGTTTCTTTTTCCACTTTTCTTCAGTCTCTGGAATTTTTGTTGGCATCTTCAATCAAAGAAATTTGATTTCATAAAATGAGTATTAGCGAAGACAGCTTAATGGGTTCGCAGCTTGACTGCCACTACCACCATCAACATAGGAAGCTTAACTTCTGTGTTCGGAATGGGAACAGGTGTTTCCAACCTACTATGGCCGTCTTCAAAATTTCGAGATTATATGGATTTATAAAACTTTTGTTAAGCCTTTTTGAACTTTAGCCCAAGAGATTTCCAATACAAAAGCCCGAGCATAACCGACATTAAAGTTGATATTACCAAAACGATTACCAACATATCTGTATGTGCTTTGAAATAAGTGTCAGATAAAGCAGGAATTCCAAATATTGCACCTATTGTTCCTGGAACTGAAACAACTATGCTGATAATTGTAAGAAAAGTCATTATTACTGTGAGATTGCTCATAGTGTTATTTAGTTCCTTGTTTGATTGCATCTCTGATTTTGTTCTTAAAGAGGCAATTCTATAAATGTGGCTTCTGCATCTCTCGAGCCAATATCTTGCTTCCGTGCTTAGTACATCATAATCAAAAGAAACTAATTTGATGTCAAACTGTTTTATTTCTCTTTGCTTGAGAACAATAAGAAACTCTACAAAGCTTTCCATCTTGTCCGTCAATCTTCGAAGAGCTCTTCCAGATTCCTCTACCTGATCTAAAATGGGCATGGTTTCTAGCTCGTTCATCTTGTTTCTTATCTTTTGGAATTGTTCTGAATAATTCTTTAACACATTTTTCAACATGAGAAATGTAATTAATGTGCTCTCCCCATATTTCTTTTTCAAAACGGCTTTGTGATCTCTTTCATAGTTATTCAAGCTTAATGAGGTATGGACAAAAATATTTTTCTTTGAAATCAGAATAAGGCATTTTCCTGGTTCAGTATAAACAGGAAAAAACAAAAAAGATAGTTTACCCTGATAATCAAAAAATGGCAAATCCAACTTTAAAACTGAATCTATATCTCTCTCTATTTTTGCAGATACCATCGCCTTTTTTAATTCTGCTAGTGTTTCAAAGATTTTTATCACGGCCAACTTAAATTCGTAACCTTTAAAATATCTTCGTATCTTTCTTTCAACATAGATTATTAGTTTTATGCGGGTGTGCCGGAGTGGTCAAACGGGACAGCCTCAAGAGCTGTTAGCTTAGTGCTTACAAAGGTTC
>CAYIHJ010000075.1:0-2060 GCA_964363245.1 Candidatus Woesearchaeota archaeon
TAAAATTTTAAGGTTTGATAAATCTTCTTTTTTATCGGGGACTAACGTAACGAATGCAATACTTTTACCTGTCCAAATAGTACCTCCTAGTTGGATTTCATTGCCTATATCATTAATATTAATGTCATTTAAGCTAATTTCTTCCATATTCACCTTTCACAAAAATAATTCAAGTTGGAATATCTAAGTTAGAATTATTGTCTAAGTTTTATCCCCCCCCAACAGAATTTGAGTCTCCGTCTAAAAACTCAAACCCTCTTGCGGGGGGTCTATTCTTGCGAATAGAGCTTGTAAATAATCTCGGAAGAGATATTCCAAAACTGATTGGAGCGGGAGATGGGAATTGAACCCACATTCTTCAGAATGATAGTCTGATGCTTGTAAAAAGTTATACAAGACATGGAGAAACTCCATATAAGTGAAAACTTTTGTTTTCCGTAAAGCTTCTCCCGCATTTGCGTAGTTTTTGTTTAACTGTGGTTATCATGCTTCCACAGCCTAGTGAAGAAATGAAGGTCTGCCCTTCTACAACCTAAATTGTTTTCTTCATTTTTACCATCTAAGTGAGAATCATTATATTTCTGCAATAGTTGGGTTTGAACCAACTACTTTTTCTTTCAAAGAGAAATGCTCTACCAATTGAGCTATATTGCTTGTAAATGAACCTCGATAGAGATGGTATTGGTGCCGAAGGAAGGAATCGAACCTTCAATTATATTCTTGCGAATATGCTTGTAAATTATTACAGAAGCCGATTTTGCAATCAGAAGTAGTGATAATTGTAAGTTTTTTCAAACACCAAAAGTTTGTGTCTTTACCATTTGACTACTTCGGCATATTTTAAAGTGCAAATGAAACAGTCTCATTAGCTAAATATATTATACTACTAATTGTCAATACCCTGCTGTACTTTTAGGGAAAATTTTTACATTATGTGAATTTTCAACTTTTTTCACAATAAAATCCTCTTCAATATTTACACCTTCCTCTTCCAAAACCAAAGGGCCTACAGCTGATAGTATTTCCTCTTCTGAACTATCAAAATCTACTCCTAACTGGTCATAAGTATAATGTTTTTCTGTACTTGCCAAAATTATTTCTATATCTCCAGTTGGCTCCGATATATTCCTAGTCATATTAACTGTACTTATACCATATTATTGTACATTTGTCAAGTGTTATTTCTACATATTGATAGGATAATTTTTTGCTATATCACTCCCATCTTTAGGTCTTGTTTGATTACAAATACGACAAATAATTCTTACATTATTCATAGTATGAGTCCCTTTACATGTATCATTAATTGGAATTATATGATCAAGCTGTTTCCCATTAGGTTGTCTTCCATCTTCAATCATTTTAATATTACATAGTGGACAGAGGTTAGCTTCATTATGTAATTTTAGCAACCAGTTTGTAGTAATATCTGTTTGTTGATAGCTTACCTTTCGTTTATAGTGTGCATTTTTATGTGCATTTCTTCCTTGTAGAGTTTGATTATATTGTTTAGCCCATTCTTTTTTCTTTTCCTTATACCTAAACCTATATTCTACCTGATGTGCAAGCCTATATTGTTTCTGTTGTTGTTTTATCTTTTCCTTATGCTCAAACCTATATTGCTTATTATATTTTGCTCTTTTTTCCTTGCTTACAAACCAATATTTCTTAAATTTTTCCTTATTAGAAATATAATATTGTTTACGATATTGTTTTCTCTTCTCCTTATTCTTAAACCTATACTGCTTCTCCCATCTTTTCCTACATTCTTTGCATTTACTCATTAACCCATCTTTTCCAGCTTTCTCTTTATAAAACTCCCCCAATTTTTTTAATATTTTACATTTAGTACAAAGTTTATTTAACATTTTTCTCTTTATCCCACCATGCAGATTTACACCTAGGACAAATACGTACTTCTTTTTTACGAGGATTCCATTCAAAATTACATCTTAAGCATTTAAGTTGTTTTTTAATGTTAATAAGCATACTTAGTAAGTATACTTTAAAAGTAAGGTATTGTCAATATGTATTATTTTTGTAAACACTCCAAGGCCACC
>CAYIHJ010000076.1:0-2056 GCA_964363245.1 Candidatus Woesearchaeota archaeon
CGCAATAGAAAAAGAGGAGATGTTTCTTGAATTTGCAAGAAGTCTTGTTGAATCTGTAAAAACAGGCACTCCAATAAGTAGAGGAATAATAAATATAAGAAATAAACCATTTGGAGTTTTAAGTCCTCACATAAAGAAACTTGCCAATCAGATATCTCTTGGAATTCCTCTTAATACTGCTCTTCAAATTTTCTCAAGGGATGTAAACAATAGGACAGTATCTAGATCAATAACATTGATAGGACAAGCAGAAAGAGCTGGAGGGGACATTGGAAGAATCTTGGAAGATGTTGCCGGAGCAGTAAGCACGTCAGATAAGATAAAGAAAGAAAGAAAAGCTGCAATTTCTACTTTGGTTGTTCAAGGGTACATAATATTTTTTGTATTTATGGTTATTATTTTAGTTATGCAATTTAGAATAATTCCAATAATAGAGGGGATAACAACAATTGGAGGAGCAGCAGGGGGAATAGGAAGTAGTATTGGATTTGGAGGAGGAAGTGGTGGAGGTAGTGATGGTTTAAATTCACAAGCATTATCTAATGCATTCCTATATCTTCTTTTGATACAAGGTCTTTTTTCTGGACTTACAATTGGTAAGCTTTCAGAGGGAAATATCAAAGCAGGAGTAAAGCATTCATTTTCACTTATGCTTCTTTCATTCCTTGTATCGGCTGGCGCAAATGTAATATTTGGTGGAGCTTAAAAGAATGATAAGAAAAAACAGAACTGGTTCCCATGTTAGCATGATAGTTTCTTTTGCTGTATTCATAACCTTCTTGGTTTTTTTATTTATTATACTTAGACCTTCCCTAGTAGTTGATGAAGAAAAATTTGCGCTTGACAACTCTGGAGCACTATTTATTGAATATTTGAGCTCTAATTTGACAACTGCAAGTATAAATGTAAATTCGGGGGTTACTATAACAGGAAGTTGTCTTCAATTTAATGGACTAACAAATGCTAGTGGAATTATTACAACAGGGGATTCATTGATAGTGAAAAATTCGAATGGAGACTTGTTGAATTATCATTGGCAAACTAACGACTTAGAAGTTGAAAATAATGGGGTGAACAGATTTTTCAAGATATATCAATCAGATATTATTGGATTACTTGGAATTGACCAAAGCAATTGCGCTATTATCGAAGAAAATCAATATACTTTGGGCCTTACAAAAACAGAAAAAAGAATTTTTGTAAAAAATATAACCAATGCAGTAAATCTTTACAGAACAAATTATGCTCTTCTTAAACAAAAGATAGGGATTTCATCAGGAGAATTTGGCTTTGACTTCACCTATGATAATGGAACTATTTTGAGTGTTGGAGATAACAATCAAAAAACAAACACTTTTGCAAAAAAGTTTCTTGTTAATTATCTTGACGCCTCTTTAAATAGCAATGCAGGGAGTATTACAATAAAAATATGGTAAAGAACCAAAGACTCTCACCAGTTTCAAATGACAAGCGATCTACATCGTCTATGCTTAACCAACGTAAGGGTTGGATAAAAGTTGTAGAGGCTTTTTTTGCGATACTAATAATAGGTGGAGTAATTTTAATAGTTGTAAGCCAAGATTCGGACAACAATGAAGACATCTCCACAAATGTGTATGGGGATGAACTGGCAATTCTTAGAGCAGTTCAGCTAAATGATAGTTTAAGAAATAGTGTATTAGGCATAAATGATGGGAGTCTACCTTTGGAATTAACCGACGCTGCATTTCCATCAAATGTAGAAGCAAAAATAAATGAGAAAATTCCATCTTATTTGACATGCGGAGTGAAAATATGCGCAGTAGAACAGAGATGTCTTCCAGACTACTCTTCTGTGGCAGACACATATACTAGTCAGGTTACAATCTTTGCCAATCTAACAAAAAATAATCCAAGAAAACTGGTAATTTCATGTGGACTGAAATAAAAGTTTTTCAAACTTTTATTTTTAATCAACTAATAATTTCACAAGGTTTGTTATATTAATAGATGGGTATATTTTTATATTACCTAATTTTAAGTATTTTATTATAATATTAATCTAATTAAAAAATGG
>CAYIHJ010000077.1:0-2055 GCA_964363245.1 Candidatus Woesearchaeota archaeon
ACATATGTCCCTTGGCTACACACTAATGGAAAAACTTTAAAAGCCAAATAAAACTTTCATATTGATGGCCTATTAGTCTAATGGCAGAACTTCTCGTTTACACCGAGAGAGCGAAGGTTCGATTCCTTCATAGGCCATCACGAAACCTTGCAATGTTTCAGGGTAGGCAATGATTTCTAATCTTATAAAAAGTATTAAAAATAGTTTATATCTTACACTTAAAGGAAGTTTCGTAAAAGAAAACTTGGTGTCTTTTACGCGGTATTAGTTAAGTGGTAGAATATGTCCTTGCCAAGGACGTGACTCGGGTTCGATTCCCGAATACCGCATTTGGTTCTGCCCCTATGGCACAATGGTACTGCATCCGCCTCGAAAGCGGAGCCCGTAAGGGCATCTAGGTTCGATTCCTGGTGGGGGCGCTTAAAATCTAATTATATAGACAAATAATTTAAAATAATCGCAAAACTAACCCAAATCAAATAAGGGACAAGCAACCATCCTGCTTTTTTGTCAATCTTATAAGAAATGTAAATAAGATAAACTATTGAAGCCAATAATAAAAATATTTCAACAAAAGCATAAAGAGGATTCTTTAATCCAAAATAAAGAATGCTCCAGAATATATTAAGAACAAAATTAAATCCAAAGGCAAATGCCACTCTCTTTTTATCGTTCCTATTCCTTGAATTTGCCCAGCTAAAATATAATGACAATCCTATCAAGAAGAAAAGGACATTCCAAACAATAGGAAAAACCCAATTTGGAGGAGTTATAGAAGGACGGACAGAATTATACCAAGAACTGTCAACAGAAGAGGATGTAAACAAACTTCCAACAAAAGCAACAGCATAAACTATTAGCATGCAAATAACCAAAACTTTAATATTCACTTTTCTTTTTTGCATATTATGAATAATGCACCGGATGTTATAAATATTCCCAAACCATAAGTTTTTAATTCTACTATTCACAACTATTTTCATGGAACCAAAAACAGAATCAAAATCTAAAATAAGGCAACCAATTGTCACGGTATGTGGACATGTAGACCATGGAAAGACAAGTCTACTTGACAGCCTGCGTAACACAGAAGTTCAGGCGGGTGAAGCCGGTGGAATAACCCAGAAAATTTCATTTACTCTTTATCCTGTAGCCCAATTAAGGAAAGCCTGTCCTCTTATAGATAAAGTAGGAATAAAACTAGATATCCCTGGATTCTTGCTCATAGATACTCCAGGACACGCAGCATTTACTAATTTAAGGAAAAGGGGAGGAAGTTTAGCAGATTTGGCAGTCTTGGTTATTGATATTAACGAAGGAATAAAACCCCAAACATCAGAAGTCTTGCAAATCCTAAAAATGAATAAAACTCCTTTTATAATTGCGTTAAACAAAATAGATAATATTTCTGGATGGAGAAAACTTGATGATGATTTGAAAAAAAACATTGAACTTCAACCTCAAAGAGTAAAGCAAGAATTTGATGAAAGATATATGACCATAATAGGCTCTTTGAACAGTTATGGATTTGATTCAGACCTGTTTTACAATATTAAAGACTTTACGAGAAAAATTGCGTTAATTCCTTGCTCTGCAAAAACAAAGGAAGGTGTACCAGAATTAATTCTTATGCTATGTGGGATAAGCCAAAAATATCTTGAAGACAAACTAAAACTTGGCAAAGAAGCAAAAGGAGTTATGCTAGAAGTAAAAAAAGAAAAAAACACAAATTATATTGAAGCAATACTTTACGATGGACATCTTTCAAAATCTGATGAAATAGCAGTATCAAGTCTTGATGGAGAGCCAATAATATCAAAAATAAGAGTACTAGAGGAAATACAGCCACTTTCATCAACATTCAAACCAAAAGAAAAAGTAGAAGCTTCTACAGGAATTAGAATGCAACTAACTGAGAAAGCAGAGATTCTTCCAGGAATGCCTTTTGTTTTATATAAAGATAACAAAGAAAAGATAAAACAAATGTTCGCAAAACAAATATCTGAAAGTATTGTAACACAAAAACAAGGAATAATTGCAAAAGCAGATTCTCTT
>CAYIHJ010000078.1:0-2011 GCA_964363245.1 Candidatus Woesearchaeota archaeon
ATCAAAAATCAGTAAGCGGACGCCGTGGGCTTTAGCCCATGGAGGACGTCACATATTTAATTGGAAAAGGAGATCTTAATTTAAACAAATTTGCAGAGATTGATTTTTTAGATTTTAGTATAGGATGGAGAGAATTTTCCAAACCATCTTAAAATTATATCACACAAATATTTAAATCTAATAACCCATTAGTGGTATTATGCATCACGAAACACCTAAGGAAAATTATTTTAAGATATTTATTATGATTTTGGGACTTGTTATTGTTTTACCTTTTATCTTTATTTACAATACAATAAAATTCTTGAAAGAATAACCTTATTAAACTTTCATGGGCTTCTTGGATTATGAAAAAAATAATAACCAATTTCGCTCTTAATCCCGACAATGAAACACTACAACAATTCAAAAATTGTTATTCTAAGCCATATGTTGTGAAAGCATCTTTGATGCCTGATGCGCATGTTGGGTATGTTGCTCCCATTGGTGCCGTCCTCGCTACTAAGGGATATTTAGTTCCTGCTTGGGTTGGTTATGATATTGGCTGTGGAATGACTGCCGCTAAACTTCCAAAGAATTTACTTAAGCCATTAATGAAAAATGCGCAAAAAATTTATGAAAATATAAAGAAGTGCATTCCTATGGGGCTTGGAGAAATTCATGGTTCTGAAAAGGAGATAACCATTGAAACACAAAGAGAATATACTAAAATTCTTTCTGATTTCATAAAAGGGCCTCACGATAAAAAAGTGAGAGATTTTCTCTCGTCTGGAAAAGCCCTAAAGAGTCTTGGAAGTCTTGGACACGGAAACCATTTTATCTCCTTGAATTCTGATTCTGCAGGAATCCCCTGGATTGTTGTTCATTCTGGTTCAAGAGCAATTGGACATTGGGTTGCCACGCTGTATATGAAAAAATCTTCTGGAAAAGAAAAGGGATTTGAAGAAACATTTCCTTTAGCTTCAAACTCGATAGAAGGTAAAGAGTATCAAAATCTTCTCGATTTTGGCCTCGAGTTCGCTAAGCTAAACAGATTAGAGATGGTGCGTCAAGTTTGTCTCGCGACAGAAAAAATTTTAGGAAAGAAAATAAAATATTTAATCTGGACTAACAAAAATCATAATCACGCGCTTAAAGAGGCGGGTTTGTTTGTTCATAGAAAAGGAGCTACTCCTGCAAAAAGAGGAGAGAAAGGAATTATACCAGCAAACATGAGAGATGGTTCATTTCTTGTCTTAGGAAAAGGAAACAAGAAGTTTATTTCATCTTCATCACATGGAGCAGGAAGAGTTATGTCAAGAAAACAGGCAAGAGAAACCTTTAGTTTAGCTTCTTTTAAAAAAGAGATGGAAAAAGCAAGAGTTATAGGGAATTTCACAGAAGAATCTTTGGATGAATCTCCATTGGCATACAAAAATATTAATCAAGTTTTGGACAAACAAAAAGATTCAATAAAAGTCTTAAATCACCTAAAACCTTTCATAAACTGGCAAAGTGAAAGAAGACACAAGAGATAGAAATATTAATTCCGCGTGATGTCGCGAGTAGAAGGTAGACATAAAAAAGTTAAGTTTTATTAAACTTCCAAGATAACTTGTGCAACTAACCTATCCTTTTCCTTTTTTATGAGCATATCCTCGCGCGATGGAGATTTAATATAAGTCTTAATTTCATATTTATCTAAGTCGTCTCCAAGAACCTTGGCCGTTAGTTTGTTATCTTTTATTTTTATTTCTTTAACTCTTCCAAGAATGAAATGTTCTTTCTCAAACAAATATAATATCTCTTTCAAGAAATTATACAAAAGAGATTCATTGTCTTTTCCATAGGTTTTTATTGTGTATACTTTTTTTCTTCCTATTGTTCCCTTACACAATGTTTTTGAAACGGCTTTAGCGCAGTTGCTAAAAACTTCTTCCAAGCTTTTTCCCCAAGCTTCAAACTTTACACCTTCGATTTGTTCCAAAAACTCAAAATTTTTAGCCATTTTTTAATTAGATTAATATTATAA
>CAYIHJ010000079.1:0-1942 GCA_964363245.1 Candidatus Woesearchaeota archaeon
TATTGCAAAATATCTTAATATCCCGGTATCTAAAATAATGAATTTTGAGCACCATATGACTCACGGCGCCACAGCTTATTATTCTTCTGCTTATAACCAATCAAGATCGCTTGTTCTTACATTGGATGCTGAAGGAGACAGGTTATGTTCCACAGTCAGCATGTTTGAAGGAAATAACGTAAAGAGAATTGCAGCTACATCTCGAGAACATTCACTGGGGTGGATTTATCTTTATGTGACGAAGTATTTGGGAATGAAACCAATGGAGCATGAATATAAAGTAATGGGCTTGGCTCCATATTCAAAAGAAAAAGACACTTTAAAAATATTTGAAAAAATCAAAGATATAATAATTCTTGATCCTAAAAATCCACTTAAGTTTAAGGCTAAGTTTAATACTCAGGATACTTATTTTTATCTAAAAAGGGAAATGGAAGGATTTAGGTTTGATAATATTGCGGGCGCATTCCAAAAGTTGTTGGAGGATAGAATGATCCAATGGGTAGAATTTGCTGTAAAGAAAACCAAGATTAGAACAGTTATTTTTTCTGGTGGTGTATTCATGAATGTAAAAGCGAATCAGAGAATCTCAAGCTTATCTAGTATTAGGAAGTGTTTTTTTATGCCAAGTGCTGGCGATGAATCTCTCCCGATTGGAGCATGCTATTTAGGCTATATAGAAATAGCGAAGAAACTGGGAAGAAGTGTGAAAATCTATCCATTGGAGGATTTATATTTGGGACCTTCTTATTCAAATAAAGATATTGAAAAGATTTTAAGAAAAGGTAATTATTTCAATCAATATAAAATTGAAAAACTAAAAGACCCAGAAAACAAGATTGCAGAGCTTCTCTCAGGAGGAAAAATTGTAGCTAGGTTGTCAGGGAGAATGGAGTTTGGAGCAAGGGCCCTTGGTAATAGATCAATTCTTGCTGATCCTAGAAATATCGATGTTGTGCGTCTCATCAATGATCAAATGAAAAATAGAGATTTTTGGATGCCATTTGCTCCATCGATTCTTGAAGAAAGGGCAAAAGATTACTTAGTAAATTCGAAAAATATAGATTCAGATTATATGATGATATCATTCGATACTACAAAAAAAGGTAGAATAGACTTAAAGGCAGCTATGCATCCATATGATTTTACAATTCGTCCACAATTAGTCAAAGAGAATTTTAATCCGAAGTATTATAAGCTCCTCAAAGAATTTGAAAAATTAACAGGAATAGGAGGAGTTTTAAATACATCTTTTAATATCCATGGTTTTCCCATTGTTCTTGGTCCAAAAGAAGCACTGGATGCATTTGATAATTCTGGATTAACTCATCTTGTAATCGAAAACTACTTAATTACTAAAAAAATTAAATTGAATTAAAAAAGACTTATATGAAAAAAAGTAAACCGTTAATTTCTGTCGTAATGCCGGCATATAATGCCCAAAAGCACATAGGTATTGCAATCGAAAGTATTTTAAATCAAACTTTTAAAAAATTCGAACTTATCATTGTCAATGATGCCTCAACCGACAGAACTCTTTCAATAATTAAATCCTATTCAGGAAAAGATGCTAGGATTCTAATTATAAATAATGCAAAACAGTTGGATATTGCCGGGTCACTTAATAAAGGGATAAGCAAAGCTTCATCTAATATAATTGCGCGAATGGATGCTGACGATATATCTCTTCCCAATAGATTAGAAGCGCAGTATGAGCTAATAAAAAATTCCAAAAAAATCGCAGTAGTTGGTGCAAATATAGTTGTTATGGATCCGCAGGAAAAAGACATTTCTGCAAGAAGTTATCCTGAAAGGTCTAAAGATTTAAAGAAATGTTTTTTTAAATATAGCCCTTTTGCACATCCAGTTGTAATGTTTAGAAAAAAAATTTTTGAGGAAGTTGGGGGATATGATCCGAAATATTCTCCAACTGAAGATTTAG
>CAYIHJ010000080.1:0-1902 GCA_964363245.1 Candidatus Woesearchaeota archaeon
AGTATGATAAATGGAGGAATACAAAATGACCCACCAGGAAATTGAAGAAGCGATTAAAATAGTAAATTTGAAGAAAGAGTTAGATGAAAAAGATTGCTCTTGTCATATCAGCCCGCCCTGTTCTAAATGTGTTGATACTCCAACAGATGATGATATATATGAGGCAGTTTATACGATAATTGACCTCGCTAAACTTCATCTCTCCGTTATGAAATCGGGAGTGCCGAAACGATTATCAGATAAAGCTATGACAGTAGAGGCTCCTTCCGTATCCGCCAGGGAGTTTAATAGATATTGGTTTCTAAAAAAAGATGGCGCAGTAGTTGCGTTAGTGCCCTCAAAAGAGCTGGCGATTGAATTGGTTCAGAAATGTTTTGATAGAAATCAAGCCATAGACTCCTTTACCGCCTACTTTGCGCAAAAGTTAAACGGATTGGAAGAAGTAATCAGGGAAAGCGGTCTTTGCCATTTGTGTTTAACCGAGGTATGGGAAGCAGAAAAGGAAATTAAAGAATTGGTGGAAACAATCCGTAAACACTTGGAGGTGGAGAGATGAGAGAACCTATTAAACAAGAAATAGTAAATTTAGGATGGGCAGTAGCGAGATTGACAAAACAATCACATTGTATCCCTAAAGTTAGGCTTGAGATATTTTCCCCAGACAGTAGCGACGCTGATGGAAGATATGTGCCAAGAAGTGATATAACCTTGACGGAAGATAATGTATATAAACTATTGGACTTTTTACAGCTTCATATAGGCGGTAGCGAGAATAGGAAAGAGGCCAAATAATGTCTAACCTACGCACAATTTTAGAAGAATTAGTTCAAGACCCAGAGTTAAAAAAATATCCCTATTCATATAATCCAATAATTATTGAAAAAGCAGAGCAAAGAATTAAGGAGTTGATGTTGGGGGAAGGAGAAATACGAAGCATATTCTTAAAAATAGGTGAAAGAAAGTCAGTAAACGATGAAGATAACAAAGGACACTGGAGATGGGCTTGGATTATAGATTATGATGATTTAGCTACTGCTATTCACTTGGCTATGCTTAAAAAACTGGGATAACGATGACACCTAAAGAGAAAAGAAAGATAAATAAAATAAAATACTATAATTCTCACCCGTGGATGAAAACATTTCACAATATTATAAAAAGGTGTTCCTATAAAAAGCATCATTATTATAAAAAAGGGATTAAAAACTTTTTAACTCAAGAAGATATAAAGTATTTATGGTCTCGTGATAGAGCGTATCTTCTCAAAAAACCAAGTATAGATAGAATAGATAGCAAAAGAAATTATACTCTTGAAAATTGCAGGTATATTGAATTAAGCGACAATCATATGCAAAAAAATCTTTCTTGTTGTCAACAAGACAATTGTAAAGGCAGATATTTTAGCAAAGGACTTTGTAAAAAACATTACCATTTTCAATATTATAAAGAAAATTTAGATAAATGGAAAATATACGCAAAAAACCGCTCAAGGAGGATTAAATGAGCTGTAATCTAACTAAAAAAGAATATACATTTGTTTGGCGCAAAGATTCAGCCCGCTATGCCACGATAATTTTCCAATCTATAGATTCTGATAAGTTTGTTTTTGTTGAGTGCAAATTCTTTGGCGTTCACACCGTATATGACCTGGACGATTGGGATTTTTTAAGGGAACTATCTCAAGCAGTTATAGATTTATGCAAACAGGAAGGAGTAACTTTATGACCACACAAGAACAGTTAGAAAAGATAATTCTCAATTATCTCAACGGTAACACTAAAGATATAATTAATCCTATTACTCTCATGGTAAATTATGTTTTATCGCCGTCAGAAAGGAAAGAACTTGCCTCTGCTATCCTATCGGCTATGAAGATTGGCGAGGAAAAATTAAGGGAATTAT
>CAYIHJ010000081.1:0-1896 GCA_964363245.1 Candidatus Woesearchaeota archaeon
AAGATGTAAAGAGATTGATGGATGGAAAGAAGGCGGATATGGTTTTTACTGACCCGCCTTATAATGTTAATTATTCTGGTAGAGGAAAAGAAACCAGTAATGTAATTAAAAATGATAATCAAACAGAAGAAGCATTCAGGGATTTTTTAGAAAAATCATTTATTAATTATAGACATATTCTGAAACCATCTGGGGGGGTTTACGTCTGTTATGCAAGTAGAACACATAAAGAATTTGAAGATTCACTGAGTAAAGCAAATTTTGAAATAAGGAATCAAATAATATGGGTAAAATTAGTTGCAAGTATGGGGTGGGGTGATTATAGATGGAAACATGAACCAATACTTTATTGCCATCAGAAAGGAGAACTACTTGACTTTTATGGGGATAGAAAACAATACACACAATGGGACGAAGAAAGGACAGATGAATGGTTGCTTAAAATGATAAAGAAAGAAATTAAGAAACAAGAAGATGGAGGTTCTACTGTTTGGCGATTTGGTAGAGAATTTAATTACAAACACCCAACACAAAAGCCAGTGCAAATGATAATGAAAGGGGTGTTGAATAGTTCAAAAGCAGGAGACGTTGTTTGTGATTTATTTTTGGGAAGTGGCGCGACTCTAATAACCGCAGAGAAAACAGGAAGAATATGCTATGGTATGGAGATAGATGAAAAATATTGTGATGTAATTATTCAAAGATACTGTGATTATACAAATAATTATAAAATTAAGCGAAACGGAAAGGAAATGGAGTGGAAGAAAACAAAAGCAGTGGAAAAAGCAGTGGAATAGCCAACCTAAAGCCTTTCAAGAAAGGACAGAGTGGTAATCCAGAAGGCAAGAAGGTTGGACAAAGAAATTACGCTACTATTTACAGAGAGGCTTTAATTAAGTTGGCAAGCATAAACAACAAAACACCCGAAGAATTAGAGGAAGAAATACTCTCAAGCGGACTTTTAAACGCACGAAAGGGTGATTATAGATTTTATAAGGATATACTTGATAGACTTTATGGACAACCAAAACAATCAAGCGCCATAACTGGAAATATAAAAGTAATATTTAATTGTGATGAGCGAGGCTTCAATCCAAAACTTTCAGCCACGGAGTTATCAGCAAGAGATGATGATGTCTCCGAAGAGATTTAAAATAGCAGTCTTTCACAGAAGAGCTGGTAAGAGTATGACTGCCTTAACACAGCAAGTTATAAGAGCCAATAAAGTGAAGGGCAATTTTTATTATTTCCTTCCGACTTATCGTCAGGCGAAAGCGGTTATATGGGATAGTTTAGTAGAGCAACTCATTCCAAAGGAACTTATTGATAGAAAGAATGAATCAGAACTGGCGATTTATTACAAGAATGGAAGCGTACAAAGGTTCTGCGGTTGTGAAGATATAGATAAGCATAGAGGTATTAACCCGATAGATGTAGTCTTTGATGAGTATTCCGAAATTAAAGAAGAGATGTGGACAGCTATTATACAACCAGTACTAAGAGAAAACAAAGGAAGCGCAACTTTCATATTTACGCCTAAAGGCAAGAATCATAGCTGGAAGTTATTACAAATGGCAAAAGACAGTGATGATTGGTTCTGGTCAGTTAAAACAGTCGAAGAGACAAACGCTTTAGAAGAAAAAGAAATTGAATCAGCTAAGCGCGAAATGCCACAAATGCTTTTCCAACAAGAATTTCTCTGCAGTTTTATTGACGATGCTGGGGCTTTCTTTAGGAGAATTAGAGACAACATCTGGATAGATAGAAAATTTGATGATACAAAGCACAAATTCCAACTTGGGGTCGATCTTGCCAAGTATGTGGACTGGACAGTAATAACGCCTTTTAATTTAGTGAACTTCTGTGCGTATCCGCAAATTAGATTTCAAGAAATAA
>CAYIHJ010000082.1:0-1823 GCA_964363245.1 Candidatus Woesearchaeota archaeon
TAATATTTATTTTAAAGATAGACCTTACATTGCTTATCCAAATGAGATAACACAATTGGGCAATATTGATAATGAAACGTCTTTTCCATCTGGGCATGTTGCATTAGTAGTTGGAGTTTTGACAGTTCTAGTGTTTTATTATAGAAAATACTGGGCTTATGCATTAATTTTCGGATTGTTTATGATGTTTGCAAGAATACACAATGGAATGCACTATCCTTCAGATGTTTTATTCGGCGCTTTGTTCGGAGTTGTTTATGGCTTGACTGCGGTTTATGTTACGAGAAAGATATTTAGAAGAAGATAATTATTTTACAACTTTTTAACCAGAAAAACTGTATCCTTAGAAAAATTATGCTTCATCCAATCTGATTTTTTAGATTCTTCATCAATTCCTACCCAGTATTTAACGTATGTGCACTCTGTACCTGCAAAAAATTTCTTGTTTTTCTTTTTAGAGATACTTGCAGGCATCCATTTTCCAGGATAATCTATATCTGAAGGTTTTGAGTTAAAAGTTTTAACAACTAAGCTTATTGATTCTTTTAGTGTTCTATTTGATAAGGATTCTATTTTCATATCATCTTAGATTTGTCTCAATCTCAATCATTCTCTTCAACTTAGCTTCTCGGAAAGCTGTTGAGAGGCCGCATTTTATGAAATCTGCGCCGAAGGCGAAAGCATAATCGGCTAAGGAGGCGTCCATTGTTTCGCCAGAGCGATGTGAGAGGATTGTTTTTATATTATTGGCGTTGCACAAATCAAAAACCTTCTTTAACTCGAGAAGAGAACCATTTTGATTTGGTTTTATTATCATTGCATTGATTGAATTGTGTTTTATTGCTTCCTTTAGTCTTGGAATTTGTGTTGCTGTAAGGTCGTCGCCGACTACGAGATGTTTTCTTTTAATTTGAGAGAATCCTGTGAAATCTTCTTCTTGTAAGGGGTCTTCCAAATAGAATATATCGTAGCTGTCAATTAAATTATTCATATAGATAATTTGGCTCTCTCTATTCAACATTTTTGAGATGTAAACGTATAAATCACTTCTAAAGAAAGATGACGCAGCAACATCTAGTCCAATTCTAACATCTCCTTTAAGTTTTGCAAGAATGTCAAGGACTTCTTTGTTATTTTTAGGAACTTGCCAAGCACCTTCATCATTTTTATCTGTCGCATTTAAGGCCGCTTCTAATTTTTCATAAACTTTTTTCATTGCAATTACATTATCCTTGAAAGTTTTTTCATTTGGAATTAAAAGAAATTCCTGGAAGACAGGATGAACTTTAGCTTTAGTATGCATTCCTCCGCCTACTGCGTTACCTACGGGGATTGGAAACTTTCTTGCTTTTGGATTAATAATCTGCCAGAGCTGTTTATTTTTTGATTTTGCAAGTGCCTTTAGAATTGCAGACTCCAAGGCAAATAAGGCATTAGCTCCTAATTGCCTTGCATTTCTGAATTTATATTTTTTACAGATATAATTCTCAACTTTCTTCAAATCTTCAAACTTATTTATCTCAAAATCCAAATTAAGATGATTTATTTCTTCTATGCTAAAATCTAGACTTGTGTTGTAGGGTTTTGTTTCGTATTTTCCCTTTGATTTTCCACTTGGAGCTGAAGCTGCTACTCCGTCTATAGTTATTTTGATGGTAGACTCCCCTCTTGAATCTGGTATTTTCTCAGCCTTAATCTCTTTTATTAACATGCAAGTAAAAAAGAATATTGCTTAATAAATCTTAACTTTGGAAAAGAATTATCTGCGAACACAGGCCTAGAAGGTTTGGTATTAATAATCGTTTGAATCGAGAAGAAGCATT
>CAYIHJ010000083.1:0-1821 GCA_964363245.1 Candidatus Woesearchaeota archaeon
GGAGATTTATAATGATTGATATGGGTTATTTCATAGGATATAATTCTTTTTATATTGCCCTATTTTGAGTATTTTATGGTTAAAGATATTATTGGGGGAAAGATTTCTGCTGGAAGCTACGACTTTAATAAGTGGCTTTATGGAGGATATGAGAGTGATATAATAAGTGTTATTTATGGCGGTCCAGGAACGGGAAAGACTAATTTTTGTGTTCTTGCTGCCGTTTCGCAGGCAAAAAAGGGTAATAAGGTAATCTTCATGGATACTGAAGGAGGGTTTAGTGTTGAAAGAATTAAACAGATTGCTCCAGAAGATTATGAAAGTGTTTTGAAAAACATTCTTCTTTTAAAACCAACTAATTTTTCAGAACAGAAAAAGGATTTTGAAAGATTGCTTGAGCATCTTGACAAGGAAGTAAGCTTGATAGTGGTTGATGGAATGACAATTCTTTATAGATTAGATTTTGCTGGAGCAAGAGATAAGGATGAGGAAGAGGTGAGAAAAATAAACTCGGAGCTTGCGAGACAGCTTAGATTATTAGCTGAGATTGCAAGAAAGAAGAATATTCCAGTAATTGTCACGAATCAAGTTTACAATTGGGATAATGCTAAAAAAATGGTTGGGGGAGACATTTTGAGATATTGGGGAAAGTGTCTAATTGAGCTTACTAATGATAGAGGAAAGAGAATGGCTTATCTAAGGAAGCATAGAAGTCTCCCGGAGAAAGAACTCGAGTTTCAGATAGTAAATTCTGGGGTAAGAAAAAGAGGATGGATTTAAGTTATATTTTTAGAACTATTGTATCTGGGATGTTTCTAAAATCATTATCTAATGTTAGTAATTCAACATTATTCTTTAGTGTGGAAGCGTAAATAATTGAATCTGCTAAATGGAGATTATACTTTAGAGAAATTTCTGCTGCGCTTTCTGCAATTTCTTCATCAATTGGAATTATTATTCCTTTTGATTTTATGAATTTTAGATTTTTTGATATAATCTCTTTTGGGATATCCCTTTTCATTAATTTAATTTTAATTTCAGCAAGAGAAAGCGCTGAAACTAGGTTTATTCCTGTTTCTATATGCTCTCTGAAAATTCCTTCAAAAAAGTAGGCTATCCAAACTGACGAATCTATAAATTTAGAATCTGTCATTTTTGTTCCTTAAATCTTTTAAAATTTCTTTCAGTGTTTCCTTGCCCTTATATCTTTTTAGTGCTCCCGCCATGGATTCTTTTTTTGTTCTCTCTATAGCCATCTCTACTATTGCTTTGTTATACGAAGGCACATTCAACTCTTTTTTTAGCTTTTTTAGCAATTCCAGTGTTCTCTCATCAATCTGTATTGTTGTTTGCATATAATTATATACTATATAATTATATATAAATCTTTCCATTTGTTGATTTATCGCCAGGAAATAATTTGGGATGGAACATCTTTCGTCTAAAGTAATGTTTATATAAGATTTTTTGTATCTATATAGAGAATAAAAGAGAGTGTATGATTAATAAAAGACATCTTAATGGTAATGGTAGAACATCTATTCAATATTGTCTAATTTTTGTATTTTTTCTTTTGATCTTTATTTTGAGCGTGCAACTTACTGGCTCGGTTTTTGCGCCTGGCACGGCAGGTAACTCTGTAAATACTTCTGCAGGAAATTATCTCTCTAACACTAGTGCAAGAAATCTTCCCCTTGGGAATAACAGTTTTACTGTCGCTTTTGTAGCAAAACCAATAGTTACAGACTCAAAAATGCAATATATCGCCACGTGGGGCCCAGCGTTAGTAAATTATGATATGTTCATTGATGTAAACAACTA
>CAYIHJ010000084.1:0-1762 GCA_964363245.1 Candidatus Woesearchaeota archaeon
TGTTAAATCTCTTGGATGCCAAAAATAACCAAAAGATTTTAGAGATTGGTTCTGGTTCTGGTTATGTTTTAGCATTGCTCTCAGAAATGAATCCAAGCGGAACAGTTTATGGAGTAGAGATTCTGAAGGAACTGGCCGTGCGTTCAAAGGATTATCTTAAGGATAAAACCAATGTTGAAATTATAATGAGAGATGGTTCCCTAGGTTTGTCCGAATTTGCCCCATTCGATAGAATTCTCATAAGTGCCTCCTGCCCAGAATGCCCAACAAATCTTCTTCAGCAGTTAAAGGACGATGGAATTTTAGTTGCGGCAGTAAAACAATCAATATTCCAGATAAAAAAGGAAAATGGAGAAACTTTAACAAAAGAATATCCTGGCTTTTCATTCGTGCCGTTGGTTAAATAATTAAATAATTAGAATTAAATTATAAAACAGATAAACATTTTGAAGCAATGTTTTTATATCATGTTCGCATTTAAGATTTAATGAAAAAGAGCTATTATGTTGATAGTTGTATTTATCTAAATCTTTGGCAAAAAGAATTTGTTAACGGGGTTGCGTTATGGGAGTTAGCTAAAGAGTTCTTCGATAAAGTTGAAGAAAGAGAAGATATAATTTATTATTCTGGGTTTATCTTGAAAGAGATTATGTATATCTTATCAGAGAATGAATTTAAGCAAAAGAGAGAATTATTCAATTCTAATCCTAGATTTATTAAAGAAGTTTTAACTTCTAAAGAATATCAAGACGCAAGGGAAATAGAAATTAGAATAAGTTACGAGATAAGCTTTTATGATATCATGCATATACTTCTTGCAAGAAAGACAAATTCAATTTTGATTACAAGAGACAAAAAGTTAATAGAAATTTCCAAAAAATTAGGTGTTGAGGCTAAAAAGCCTGAGGAAATTTTATAAATTATTTATTTTATCTAAATCTATTTTTTCCTTGGATAGCCTTGTCCTTATCTTTCTTACTGCTTCTTCAGAATTTCCTTTGTTTGTTATGCTTCCAACTTCTTTTTCCCATACAAATCTTCTGACAGCATCTCTTATTACGTCTGCCCTGTTGGAATAAATTCCAGCTTTAACGATAAAATCTATTCTTTTAAGCAATTCCTTGTTCATTCTTATTTGAAGTGTGTCCATTACCATAGTAATTGAATTGTAATGCGCATATTTAAATGTTTTGCCTTTGTGCCCCTGAGAAAGTAAAACTAGGTGTTCTAACGCAATTGTTTCTTAAACAATTTAAACGCAAAGTAGGAAACCAACCAAACTATTGCAAGGTGGATAAAAAAGAATAGCACTACAAAACTTAATGAATAATACCCACTAAGAGCATATCTTATCTGCAATAAACTTGCAATGATAGCCGAATAGGTAAATGATTTGGTTCCAATTCCTATTTTTCTATTTCTTAGAATAAGATATGCCACAATTCCTATAAGAACACCAAAAATAACTTTATTTCTGAAATAATATTCAGGCACAGCCCAAGAAGTCCAATTTAAATGATGAGTTAAATAATCGATTGCTGTAAAAACCAGAATTATCGAGATATTAACAAAGATTATGGCCAAGACATTTTTTAGGTTTAAACCACTTCTCTTTTTCATTTACATATATGCCATTTTTGATTTATATAATTATTCCCCGCAGCCACTTCTTGTTGTCTGTTTGCAAGAAGTGCAATAGATGGCACAATTACCCATTCTTTTTGCATGTCCACCACAATGTGGGCAAGTTAATCCTTCATTT
>CAYIHJ010000085.1:0-1714 GCA_964363245.1 Candidatus Woesearchaeota archaeon
TCAGATTATAAAATTATAGTTAGTTTATCTGATGTAAAATTATATTTGAAAAAAAATGATACCATTGTTAAAAGTTATAATATAGTGGTTGGAGCAGATTGTGACCCCTCACAAGCAAAACTATGTGAATTACAGCAACGAACAAAGGAATGTAGTGAAATTACAACAAAAACTGAATGCCTCAAGGATAACAGTTTTAAACCATGCGATTGGGAAGTTGGAAAATGTTTTGCAACAAATTATTGTGTTAAAACTGGAGAATATGAAATATGTCAAAAATTAGAAAATAGAGAAGCTGTTAAGTATGGACATCCCCTTGGATTTGATAAAGACAACGCTAATCCATTCGGGCCTCGTTGGAATAGACTTTGTCAAAGAGATACTTATGAGTTAATTAATACTCCATTTGGTATTCATGGAACTAGTTCAATTGGAGATTTTTGGCTTTCTAAAAAAGATAGTGATTTTTGGTATAATGTTAATAAATTTGGATCTTTATTCTCAGAAAATGCCGACCCTGATTTTGCCTCTCATGGATGTATAAGGATGGCGAATGCTGATTCTATAAGTCTTTATGGATTAACTAAAACAGGAACAAATTCCAAAAAAGGAACCGAAGTTCTAGTTACTTATGAAAGCTTCGCTAATGTTTAATCCTGAAATTTTTATGCGGGTGAAAGGATTCGAATATAGGAAGGCAGGCACTAATAAAAGTTCTTGTATTCTTTTCCCGCTGAATTGGAAAGATTTATAAATCTTACGTAATATTACGTAATATGGAGATTATAGGAAAAATAAGCAAGGGAAGCAAGATGGATCAAGTTTATCTTTCAAAGAACAGAGAAGGATTTGCCATCGGCAATTATGTTATTATTAAACCTCTTGGCGAAAGAGACGAGAAAAGAAAGAGAAACAATCTTTATTTTTATGGCATTAAAAACCTTGAACCTGTAAAGCTGGAAATAATTCGTGATATTTTAAATATTGCAGATAAAGATTTAGAAAACCTCGAGAATATATTTATTACAGGCTCTTTTTTGGATGAAGGTTTTCAATTTAATGATATAGATATCATTATTGTTAGTGAAAATAAAATAAACCAGGATATAATCAGAAAGAACATAGAAAGAAAAACAGGCATAAAAGCGCATGTTTTGGGTTTAAGCAACAAAGAACTCGCTGTTGGTCTTGGAACAGACCCTCTATATCGGATGATGCTAAATAGATGCATCTCTAAAAAAAGATTTGTTTATAAAACCAAACCAGAAATAAATTATAAGATTCTTGACTTGCATCTTCTGAAAAGCAAGATATTAATTGATAATTTTGATGTTTTGAGTGGAAATAAAAAATACGAGTTGGTTAGAAATATGATAACAATTTATCTTTATTTAGGATATAAAATGATAAGCAAAGAATTGGCCGATAATGAAATTAGGAGAATTTTTGGTTTTAAAGACATTAAAGACTTAAAACAAAATATTATAAATAAAAAAGATTTTTTGAAAAAATATAAATTAATCTATGATAAAACTTTCTCCAAAATACTTGAAGGAATAGAAAATGGTACAAAATAGAAACAAGCTAATTGAATTATTTATTGGGAACATTTCCAATTCCATTGTTCACGAAATTTTAGAGCGTGCAGTGAGCAAAGAACTTATGGCTGACAAGTACAGAAAAGAGCTGACAACAACTATTGAAATAGCTAAAG
>CAYIHJ010000086.1:0-1695 GCA_964363245.1 Candidatus Woesearchaeota archaeon
GCAGACGTTGTAAGAAAAATTAGAACAAGAAAGGGCTTGGCAGAGAATCAGTAAGAACAATATTTCTTATAAAACTTTTTAGTATAAAACAGAACATTTAAATAGTAGTATATACTGAGTATATAATGCTGAAAAAACAAAAAAGCAGAGACATAACTATTCGCTTAGATTCTACGGATGAACTTCTTAAAAGAGAAGTTAAAAAGTTTGGTGGTAATGCTGGGCATATAATCTTACCTTCAAAACATATTGGAAAATACGCTTTGATTATTCTAAGTAAGACAGAGGTAAAAGATACGGCTAATGTTTTAAAGAAAGAAAAATAATTAAAATGGTAAATAAAAATTGTCCTTTATGTGATTCTCCACTGACTGCATCAAAGTACAATGAAGTGTTTAAGATTTCTGAAGCGAATTTGAAAAGGGAAGAAGAACTAAAAAAACAGCTTAGTTTAGTTAAACAGTCTAAGGAAAAGTTAGAAGACGAGAAGAAAGGTATAGAAAAAAAGCTGAAAAAACAATTCGACAAAGACAAAGAACTGTTAATCAAAAAACAAAAGCAAGACATAAGTAAGGCAAAAAAACAGGGTGAAGATGAAGGAATGGAAAGACAAAAAAAGAAATTTGAAACTACTAGTAAACTACTGGAACAAAAAGTTAAAGAATTAGGGTTAAAGGATGAGAGAATTAAAGAGTTGCAGAAACAGTTAAAAGAAGGAAGAACACCCCAAGATGCAGGACTGGATTTTGAAAATGAACTGGTTAAAGAATTAAGGCAAAAATTCCCCCACGACAGAATTGAACATCATGGTAAAGGAGGAGATATTTTACATTACATAGTTTCTGAAGGTAAAGCTATTGCTCTTATCGTTTATGAATGCAAGAAAACGCAAACTCACGATAAGTCTCATGTTGAACAAATAAAAAACGACATGATAGCACATAATGCAAATTATGGTGTCTTGGTTACTTTTGCGTCAGGAAAGAACAAATCTGGTTTTTGGACTGAAAAGGATATTCTTATTGTACATCCTTATGGAGCTTCGCACTTAGCAGAAGTATTAAGAAAAAGTTTAATGCAGTTGCACTCATTAAAGCTTAGCGATAAAGAATTAGGTGAAAAAGCGAAAAAACTTCTTGAGTATATTAAAGGAAATAAATTTAGAAATTCGATAAAAGACAATATTGAAAGGACGAAAGAACTAAATAAAATATTAGAAGATGAGGTTAAATATCACGAAAATAAGTGGAAACAACGACATAGACATTACCAAGCTATTGCTCAACAATCTAGCGAAATTGAGAAAGAATCGAAGACCATTGTAGGTGAAAGTTCTAATGAAGATGAGCAAATAATTGTGCAGATAGAACCGAGAAGGAAAAGGAAATTACGAGAAAATTTTGAGAGAAACTATTAAAATGAGTGTAAGAGAAATAATCTTAACAATTTTGGGATTCTTTGTAGCTTACATCTTAAAAAAATCCTTTTCAGATGCCCTGTGTAGTATGAATTCTTTTGGATGTTTTGTAGCATTTATAGCTTATACTTTACCTACAATGATCATTGTAGCTTATTGGATAGTTAAAATATTTCCAGATGTAGAGCCTTACTTATCTTGAAAAAGACTACCACGAAAAACCAAAACATTTTTAAATACAATTTTTTTTAGATAGATACTTAAAATTTTCTCACGAA
>CAYIHJ010000087.1:0-1677 GCA_964363245.1 Candidatus Woesearchaeota archaeon
CCATAAACCGCAATATGGTCTTTTGTTAAATGAAAATATATATCTTCAACTTCTTCCTTTGTTAAAGAATTTCCTGCCAAGTCAAAAAGAGATATTTTTCCTTTGCTTTGGTAAGATTTAACAACGTTTATGAAATGAGTCATAAACTCTGGAATTGTTGGCATAAGTAATCCAGTTTCCTGAAGTTTGAAATGAGTATCTTGCCAATTCATATTATTATAATCTTTAAGCTCATAAGTTGAAATTAATCTCTTCAACTGAGGAATCTGAATATAATCGTGTGAAACTATATTTGGGTTATTGACTTGAAAGGGTTGATTTTTAGAGTCATCAGGTTGTTCTTGACTCTGACTTCTTTCCTTTTCAAGTATCCTTTCCATTGCCCCTTCAACTGGCAACCCCATAAATGTTTTTGGAATTTTTATGTTTAGTTTGTTTGTCATTTTCTTTAGTCTTTTGATTTATTTAGTATTCCTTCAAGAGTATCTTTCATAAATGTCCATCTTCCTTTAAATTTGTCCAAAACTTTTTGGTCTTTTTCTCCTTTTGATGCCATTTCCAAACCAGCCAAAATATTATCTTTATTGTCATTAAATTGTGTTCTTGTTGTTGAAATCACGGCATCCATTGCTTTGTAATGATTTCCATCATACTTGTTCTGAACATCAGCTCCATTAAGGACTCCAGAGTATGAAGAAACTAATTTGTAAGCAGCCATCATTGACTCAAAGTCATTAGGATTTCCACCTTTTTGTCTTGCAATATCATCAAGAGACTGGGAAAGTCTAATTATTGATTTTGCTGCTCTTGGTGAAATAGGAAGAACAAGTCCAACATCACTACCCTGCTCGTGATTTTCAAGTTGTGTAGGCCATGTGCCCTTCATAGCTCTTTTTGAGCCTTTGCTACAATAGTCAAGTCCGTGAAGCAAATAGTTTGCAATAATAAGTTTTTCAAAGGGTATTTCTTTTGAAGATATTTCATTAGACTTCGCAATTATTTTGGAAGCTAAATCTTCTGATTTCAATCCAAAATCCACTCTTGGATTTGTGTTCCCTGCTAAAATTTCTAAAGTGTCTGAAGGTTTTGGGGGGAAATAATCTGTATCAATAATAACGTGCATTCTATCTTTCAATGCTCTTCCAAGTTCATTAGAGGATTCTGTAAATTGCTGTCCCATATTTCCTGTTGCAATTCCAACACTATAACCATTACCTATAGGATAAGCAACCCCATTGATTTCGATATAACCATCAAAAAGATTGAAAAGCTGTGCTCTTACGGCAGGAACACAATTAGGAAGTTCGTCAACAACAACCAAATTAGTATTAATTTTTGAAGTTACTTCTTTAAGCTCATTACTTGATTGGGCTGTTTTAAGTTTTTTCAAATTAATCTGTTGGAACAACTCTCTTGTATCCATATCATTTCTTCCTAAAACAAAAAGATTCTTTCCAGGAAAATAACTCATTGCATCCCTTGCCAATTGGGTTTTTCCTGCACCAGTGTCTCCTTGCAAGAAAAGATTAAGTCTTCCATAAAGACAAGCATCAACTACATCATTCATATAAATAGGAACTCCGCCAATGTTTTCAATTTCAGTGGAATTTTTGTAAGTTTTATTCATTTTACTCCTCCTGCATTTTGGCGAGCCTTATCGCCAGCTGAAGAAACCGC
>CAYIHJ010000088.1:0-1648 GCA_964363245.1 Candidatus Woesearchaeota archaeon
TATTTTATTCCAGTAATGATTTCCGATATGATTATGAATCTAAAATATTACTTTGAGGATACACATATAAGCCTTTTTCCAAGAAGAATAATATTAAAACTTTTGTGGCATTCAGGATTTGATTTATTAAAGATAAAAAGCTGTGGCTTTAATTTAACATCTCACTTTACAATTCCATTACCACAACAATTAGCACAGGACATAATTTATGTTGCAATCAAGAGGAATTCTAAAAATAAAAGTTATCAAGGAGTCAGAAACTTAAGAAAGGATAATTACGACCTAGTAAAATGAAAGATATTAATGCAACAGTCATTGTTAGTCTTGGGCTAACTGAAGAAGAAATTCTAAATAATTTGCATAAAGACGCTCGCTGGGGAATAAATAAGGCAAAAAGAGAGGGATTAATTGTAAAAGAGTCTAGTGATTGGCAATCTTTCTATCCAATTTACAAACATACAATGACTGAAGCAGGAGTTTTAGCTACACCATTAGAAACTCTAAGAAATAATACAAAAAAGTTATTCATTTGTGAGAAAGATGGGAAAATAATTGCAGGAGCCGGAATTTGGTTTATAGACATTTATAATAAAAGCATTCCAAGATTATATTTTAACGCCTCACTAAAAGAATATCAAACTCTCCAGCCAAATAATATTTTGTATTGGCAATGCATTCTTTGGGCAAAAAAACAAGGATATAAAGAATTCGACCTGGGCGGATATCAAATAAAAGCCAAGGGGCACTTGGAAGGAGTCAACAAATTTAAGGAAAAATGGGGTAAAATTACATACTTCAAAAAAGATTATCCATTATTCAAGGCAATGGGCAGAAAATTAGTAAGAAATGTAGGCTTTTTTTGGTGGCTAAATAAGAAGTTTAAAAAATAATCTGAAAAAGTCACAAAGAAGGTTAATTACAATAATACTTATAAACAGTTTTTAACCTTTTTTTTGATGTCAAAGAGAGTCCTTTTAGGAGCATCCAGTTCAGTTGTTGAACCATTGGGTTTATTGCATCTAGCAACAATAGCAAAAGAAGAAGGCTGGGAGCCAAAGATTGTCTTGGCTAATGAAAAAGACCTAACTGACCTAAATAAACATATAATAGAATTTAATCCAGATATAGTTGGATTTACCCTTTATACGGGGAATCATCTTCAGGCATTCAACTATTTTGATGGTTTAAAACAAAAAAATAAAAATTTAAAAGTAATTTTAGGGGGTCCGCATGCAACTTATTCCCCTGCGGAATCAGTCAAACATGCAGATTATGTTGTTTTAAGTGAAGGGTTAAACGGATTCAGGAGAATATTAAGGAATGATGCAAAAAAAGGAATCGTCCCACTAATACAATTAGAGAGATTTCCAATATCATCTAGAGACGAATTTTATAGAGACTATCCCGAACATGCAAGAAGTAGTGCAAAAAGTATAACCACTCAGACAGGTTGTCCGTTTAGTTGCAGTTATTGTTACAATAGCAGCACCCTAGATGGAATTTCTTCTAGCCTCTCTCCAGAAGATCTCAAAGCAATGGGAGAAGTATTGGCTCCATCAAAGAGATTATTTCCTATTACTGTTCGTTCAGTCGATGATATTGTGCAAGACACTCTTAACATTGTAAGAATCTCCCCAGAGACTCGTAT
>CAYIHJ010000089.1:0-1561 GCA_964363245.1 Candidatus Woesearchaeota archaeon
CCAGTTTGGTTAAAAAATCCCAGTCTTTAAATATTCTTTGCACCGACAAAAAGGCTGTGGCAATTGTCAGCAAAACCAAAGTGGTAACAATCAACATAATACGATATTAACAAAATTACTTTTTAACATATATCTGCTGATCCTGATCGGAATATGCTGGTTGGTAATTATTTGAGATATAAGTCATGATTTTAACCGGAATCATTGAACGGGCAAAAGGTTCTATCAATACTGTTCTACTTTTATCCAATATTACCTTGTATTCTAAATCGGTTAGGTTCTTTCCGGTGACACGAAAATAACGCATGTCGGCAACCTGATAATGAAAGGTTAAACTATTCCCGGAATACAAACTATAGATCGGCTCAAAAGCAAATAAGGGTTCGGGTGATTTCTTAAGAACTTCAACCGCTCTGAAAAACTCAGGTGTTGTTCTGTCTACCAACTGATACTTTAAATTTTGGTAGGAATTCGTATATATTCCCAAAATCAGCAAGAGCAAGACTGCAAAATTTAAATTAAGTCTGGAGAGAGCGGCTACTGCAAGTCCGCTTGTTATAGCTAAAGTTGGAGTGAGAATTACTAAATAATGGGGATAATAATTGGGTCCTAGAAAAACAACAAGCGGCAACCCGATAATATTAATAAGTCCGAACAATTTATATTTCTTGTTAATTGAAAAAAATGAACCCAGCAAGCCGAATGTGAAAATCGGCCAGTTATTTAGAATGTTTTCTTTCAACCAAGCCAATCTAACATCATAAGGAAGAAATGGCCGGCCGATCTGGTAACCGATAAAATCTTTGTATCCATTCGGGATCAATAAAATTAATAAATAACCCAGTGCAACTACCACAAAAAAAATAATCAAAAAGGCTCTATATTTTTTAAGAAGAGATTTTATGTCAGTTCGCTCAAATAATAAATCCCCTAATAATAGTAAGGCTATGAATAAAACCGAAAGCGGCAGGTTGGAAACTATGCCGATGGCGAAAAATGCCAATAGTACCGCAGCAACTTTAAGCGAAAATTTTACGTAGATAAAATACAAGGCAAAAACCAAGAAGGGAATGGCCATCTGGCGCAAATCAAACTGATGCGTCCCCCACTGTACCAATTCTTGATATGTGCAAAATACAATAAGTGCCAAGGTCGCCCCAAATTTACTTTTAGAAAGCTTATTGATAATAAGAAAAATCGGAAAAAGACTGCTATAAAACCAAAGCGTATATAAAAAGTGAAAAAGGTTCATTTTTAAACCAACTATCTTAAAAAACAAAGAAGGTAAAATTACCAGATAAGGGGGTTGTCCAAAGAAAAAGTCCTTATATATAAAATGGCCGTCGCTAAGAAGTTTGGCTCCGTACAAATAGACTCCCTCATCGGTAAATACATTAACCAGTTTACCTAAATTAAAATTCTGAACAAAGATTGCAAGTAGAAAGATTACCCCGGGAAGTATTAAATTATAATTAATTTTTCTTGATAACATTTATTAATAAGTTTAGCAATTACCTCCAAGAGGAAAACCAATAATAGGACGTATCTAAATCCAAAGGTA
>CAYIHJ010000090.1:0-1507 GCA_964363245.1 Candidatus Woesearchaeota archaeon
TTTTTAATAGCCCGATGAAGTTGTCTCTTAAACAGAAAGAAAGAATAAAAGTATTAAGATATCTCAAAAATAAATTTAAGGAGTTAGGGTTTGGAGTTACATTTGATTCTAATAAAAATATCTGTACCAAGAACCCGAAGGAACAAATAAATTTTTGGCCTTTTAAATTAAACATTAATAAATATCAAAATCAGAAGTTGTCAAAATGGTTTTGATATCTGAGATAAATTAAAGAAGGCTTGAATTATCTGTTTTGATGGTTCAAGATAAGAAATTAGGGCTAAACAAAGAACAGTTACAAGCTATTAATTTTGTTAATGGGAATCTCTTAATTGTTGCTAGCGCCGGCACAGGAAAAACTACGACTATCGTAGAAAGGTATGTCAATATGATTGAAAATCACGGGTATAAACCCCGTCAGATTATGATGACTACATTTACTAACAAGGCAGCCAAGGATATGATAAAAAAGATTGCAGAAAGAACAGGGTCTGAGCCTCCTTATGTAGGTACTATGCACTCATTATTTCTTAGAATATTAAGAGATAATATTAAGTTTACTTCTTTAGAAGAGGGGTTTACATTAATTGATGATGAAGCTGATAAGAAGAAAATAGTTCGAAAAATACTTTCTATAGAGAATATAGAATCTAAAGGAGATAATCTTAGATACTTTGTTAGTTGGATTGGAAAATTCAAAAATAGAGGAATTTTAGCCGAAAATTTGTCTGAAAAGTTCAGTCTTGATGATAATATCCAAAGTGGGGCTGTAGAAGAAGCTCTTGATGATGATATAATAAAAGTAGACCCTAATTTGAGAAAATATGTTAATAAAGTCTATAAAAAATACGAAGAAGAACTGAAAAGAAGAAACATGATAGACTTCGATGACATACTTCTCTTAACTCACAAACTATTTGAGAAAAATAAAGAAATACAAGAAAAATACTCAAATATGTTTAAAGCAATTATGGTGGATGAAGCTCAAGACCTCAATGTTGTTCAAAAAAATATTCTCAATTTACTTAAAAATAATAACTTATGTCTTATTGGTGATGATTGCCAGAATATTTATGAGTGGAGGGGGTCTTCAAATCAACTTGTTTTTGATTTCAGCGAGAATGAAAAGACTATATTCTTAGAAGATAATTACAGATCAGATAAGGAGATTATAGAGTCAGTTAACAAAGTGATAAATTCTATGAAGATCAAAATATCTAAAAAATTAAATTTCACCAAGAAAGACTCTGGGAAAGTTGCAATAGAATCATTTTCAACTTTTGATGATGAAGTCGGGTTTATTGTTGATGAAATTAAAAAACTAATAAAAGACAAAGTTCCTAGGGATCAGATTGCAGTCTTATTTAGAATGAATAGAACTGGAAAAGGGATCGAGAGAGAACTGAAGAAAAATAAGATTCCTTGTCATTTATCAAGATCTAAAGACTTTTTTGTAAGGAAGGAAATAAAAGATATTGTTTCATTTTTAAGATTAAAAATAAATCCT